>CAYNUT010000004.1:31984-77984 GCA_964400595.1 uncultured Neobacillus sp.
CTTTGTCAATCCCAAAAGAGAAACTATATTTGGACATAAATGCTATAAATCTATCGAAGACATTGATAGCCAAATTGACCTTGTCGTAATCTGTACCCCGCAAAAGGCAGTTAACAGTCTAATTCAACAGGCAGCTATGAAGGGCTGTGGGGCCGCGGTGGTTTTTGCCAGCGGATATAGTGAAACTGGAACTATAGAGGGGAAGAAACGGGAAAAGGAACTCATTGATTTGTGTAACCGCTTAAATATTATATTAATGGGTCCAAACTGTGCCGGGTTTGCTAATTTTATTGATCATGTTTTTTCTTTCGGCCTTACGATTCAAAATAAAGAGACGTCAGGTAGTATTGGACTAATTTCTCAAAGCGGCCAGGTATGTGCTTCGGCGTTAGATTTATTTGCGATGAATTTTTCTTATATAATAGCCTCGGGCAATAGTGCTGGCGTCAAAATGGAGGAGTACATCGATTTTCTTGTGGAAGATGAATCCACAAAAGTAGTAGCCATCTATATTGAAGGTATCAAACAAACGAAGACATTTGTGGAGGCGCTTAGAAAAGCGGCTATCAAGAAAAAGCCAATTGTTGTATTAAAAACGGGGAGATCCGAAAAAGGAAGCCAGCTGGCAGCATCTCATACGGGCAGTCTCGCTGGGTCGGATACCGGGATTGATGCACTCCTTGAAAAATTCGGGGTCATTCGAGTAAATGATATACAAGAGCTATTCTTTACAGCAATCATGTTTGACACCCTTAAGGAATTACCGAAAACTGCTAAATTCGCCTCTGTTAATGTCTCAGGTGGTGAAGCGGGAGTCATCGCGGACGTAGCCTATTTAAACCAAGTGGAGTATGCCGATATTCAGCAAGATACACTTGAAAAATTACGCCAGATAATGCCAAGCTATGCAACGCCAAACAATCCTTTAGATATGACAGCCACATTGGCATATGATTCAGAAAAATTTGCCTTAGCACTAAAAGCGATGATGCTAGATGATAGTGTAGGTGCTGTACTGGTAGGCTGGACCGTCTTAACAGAAATTATCGATCCAGTTATTTACCATTTATCTGACGGTATAGAAAAAGTAGTGAAAGAACCTTGGGCAAAACCAGTTATGCTTGTTCCATTCGTAGAGCATACAAGAAACGAAGGAGTTCTAAAAAGACTGGCTTCCTTTGGGGTTCCCGTCCTTCCGTCTGCATCATATGCTTTTAAAATATTAAAATATTTAACCGATTTCATAGAATATGATTATTTGAAAAGAACACTCCATATTGCTATACCGGACAATAAAGAAATAACTCAAACCGCTGCTTTATCAGAAAGTGAAAGTAAGGCAATGCTGCGGGATTATGGAATTCCAATTGAGGAAGAGATTATTGCAGCAACTTGTGAACAGGCCATTCAATGTGCAGATAAACTTGGCTTCCCCCTTGTCATGAAGGTAGAATCTGCTGATATTCTCCATAAATCAGATATAGGTGGGGTAAAGTTAAATATTCAAACAAAAGAGGAGGTCGTTAATGCTTTTGTTACTATCATGGATAACGCTAGAAACAATTGTCCGGATGCAAAAGTTAACGGCGTCCTGATGCAAAAAATGTTGCCAAAAGGACTCGAAGTAATCGTTGGAGTTAATCATGACCCACAGTTCGGCCCGATGGTAATGGTCGGTTTGGGCGGAGTATTTGTGGAAGTTTTTAAAGATGTAAAAATCTATCCGGCCCCTTTCTCGAAAGATGAAGCAATTGAAATGATTAAAAAGCTGAAAGCATATAAATTGCTATCTGGTTACCGGGGGGAAAAGCCAAGGGACATAGACGCTCTTGCTGAATTTTTGGTGAAAATATCAGATTTTGCAGCAAAAAATAAAGACGTCATAAAAGAACTTGATATCAACCCAATTTTTGTCTATCCAGAAGGTGAAGGGATCGCTGTAGTAGACGCACTAATCATAAAGTATCAAGAAAATCTTCAGTTAACTCACTAAAAAGGTGAAACCAATTTGATCGTATGAAAGAATCTTAAATAAAACTTACTTATTCCATTTTCAGTCCTTAAAATAAATCCAAAAAAACTATTATAAACGGGGGAATTCTCGTGCTGACGAAAATAGTATTAGGTCTTTTATTAATCTTTACCATTTTTTTCACATTTATTTTTCTAAAGGACTTCTTTCAAGCTAAAAAGGCTGATAAACTTGAGAAGGAAACAAGCTTTTGGAAAATGGGTATCGTAGGATTCATTTGTTTATTCTTTGATGCACTGGGAATAGGCAGCTTCTCAACCATTACCGCGATGGTGAAAAACTTTAAGCTAACAAAGGACAAAACTCTCCCTGGAACATTGATTGTATCAACAACCATTGCAGGGGCAGTCATGGCATTCATTTTTGTAACAGCTATTAAGGTTGATCCCCTAACACTTGTGGTTATGACTATTACTGCTTCATTAGGTGCTTTTATTGGTGCTGGAATTATTTCGAAATTACCTGAGAAATTGATTCAACTAGTAATGGGAACTGCATTAGCTGTTGTTGCTGTCCTAATCCTTTTAGGCCAGTTAAAATTGATGCCTGTTGGAGGAGATGCAATTGGCTTAACAGGGTTTAACCTTGTTATTGCCGGGGGGGTTCTGTTTATTCTTGGTGCTTTGATGACCGTTGGGGTAGGATTATTTGCACCATGTATGGCCCTGGTTTTCGCAATGGGCATGAGTCCGGCAGCGGCCTTCCCAATCATGATGACTGCATGTGCATTCCTGCAGCCATCTGCTGGCTTTAAGTTCATCAAAGAAGGTACTTACGATCGAAAAGCTTCATTAGCCATCACTATTTTTGGTGTTATCGGTGCTTTGATTGCTTGCTATGTTGTAAAATCTATTCCGCTAGTTGCCTTAAAATGGATTGTATGTGCAGTTGTTCTTTATACTTCAATGAAGATGTTCAAATCATTTGCTGCTAACAAAGAAGCAAAAACTGAAAAAACCTCTAGTATTGCTTAAGTAAATTATTGTTGCTAGATTTGAAATGAACTTTTCTTAAGAGCGAGATATACGATCAAATTGTCATAATAAGGTAATTAATTGAAATGGTGAACATCATTTTGTTAATTACCTTTTTTCAATAGAATTCAAAATGTATTGATTGTTAGTTATTACACTAAGGAGAAAGCACTGAGAGGAAGAAATTAATTATGTCGACTTACAATTGGTTAGAGGCTATAAATGTTACGGAAGATATGTTGAAAAAAACCGATCATAGGCTTCCGGTTATTTGGATTAGTGCTTTGGATTGTACAGGATGCAAGGAAGCTTTTACACGTTCCTTTGAACCTAGTACATTGGATACGATTTTGAATTTCATTTCATTAGAATATAGCGAGCTTCTTTCTGCAGCAAGCGGCTTCCAGGTTGAGGAGCACAAGGAATTTATTTTTGAAAAATATAAAGGTGAATATATTCTTGCGGTGGAGGGAGGAATTCCCGGAAATGATGAATTCCTGATGATTGCTGGAAAATCCGTCAAAGAAGAAATCATTCATGCTGCCCAAAATGCAAAGGCTGTCATTGCTTTTGGCAGCTGTTCGGCTTGGGGGGGAATACCGGCTGCCGGCATTAATCCCACAAATTCTGTCGACCTTAGATCAATCGTTCCTGGGAATGTCCCCCTTGCAATTGTTCCAGGCTGTCCGCCGATCCCAGAGGTGATGATCGGTACTCTTTTACATGTTCATTTTCATGGTGAACTTCCAGAACTTGATAAGAAGCTTCGTCCTAAATTATTTTATAAAACAACTGTCCATATGACATGCCACCGAAAACATTTTTTCGATCAGAAATTATTTGCTGAGGCCTATGATGATGAAGGTGCCCGTAAAGGATATTGTTTGTTTAAATTAGGATGTAAGGGTCCTACAGCGTTTAATGCCTGCGAAGCAATGGGCTATGACCGCTGTATTTCTGCCGGATTCTCCTGTATCGGCTGTTCGGAAAATGGATTTTGGGATAAAGGGGGTTTTTGTGGAAGAAAAAAGAGGTAAGGATTGAGTTTTCTTAAGCGTTTCAAAGTAAAGACAAAGCATTACACCCTAATTTTTCTTAGGGATTTTAGTTGAAGATGCTACTTTATTTAAAGGTACGTTTATTGTATTATCATAGATAAATTATGAACGAAGAATTGCGAACTTCTGCTCTTATGTCACTACAGATGACGTTTTATATCATTACCATATGGAGGAAAATATGTCTCAATCACTTAAGGACCAGGTTTATGAATATATTTCACGGAAAATTCAACTTGGTGAAATATTCCCAAATGAGAAAATAACTGAGGTCGGAATTGCTAATCAAATGGGAATCAGTCGTACTCCGGTTCGGGAAGCACTTATTCAAATGGTTTCTGATGGCTTTCTTGAAAGAACATCAGATAAAGGATTAATAGTGAAACAGTACACAAAAGAGGATAAATTTGAGACGTTCCAGATCATTGGTGCTTTAGACGGGCTTGCCGGTTCACTTGCGACGAATCGTTTGACGGATGAAGAAATTCTAAAGATGCAGGAATTGACGGAAAGAATGGATATAGCTATTAAGTATCAAAACTATCAAGACTATGGAAACTTAAAGCATGTTTTTCATTCCATTTATATTAATAAATGTGGCAATGTAAAACTAATCAATCTGTTAAATTCCATGATTAATAACTTTATGCCGAAAACTTATTACAGCATTGATAAAGAAAAACTATTTCAAATTCTCTCCAACTACTCGAACCGGGAACACAAAGAGTTGGTAGAGCACTTCAAGAAAAGAGATTCCGCAGCAGTTGAGGCCAAATTAAAAGAACACTGGAATATTGTCGATGAAGAATTTATCTAGGGACTTAAACCTTAATAAAATAACAAAACGGACACATTCAAACTATTGAATGAGTCTGTTTTGTTATATACTTCTTGCTTTTTTGTTTTCCCAATCTCGGGGCATTTTAAAAATTCTTTTTCCTGCCTTCATGAGTTCATTGAAGAGGACTGGCATAAATGAAAGGGTAAGAACCAGCAGCCAGTCTTTCCAAGTTAAGCCATTAATTTCAAATATCTTGTTCAAGATTGGGATATTGACTAAGGCAATTTGAATGAAAATACCGAGCAGGATGGACCCAAGTAATAATTTATTGGTGAATAGACCTACTTGTATTAAGGATTTATGATTATTCCTTAGATTTAGGGCATGAAATAATTGCGAAATGCTCAAGGTGATAAAGGCCATGGTCTGGGCATGAATGAGCGTATCGTTATCAATATCCGCAAAATCAATTGCAAATAGTGAATCCGCCCCAGTATAAACATACAGGCCTGCAATGAATGCAAAAAGCGTCAGCAGACCGATGAAAAGCCCGTTCACCAACGTAAAAGTACCGCTGCCGTGGGCAAAAATACTTTCTTTGATGGAACGCGGCTGATCCTTCATCACATCCGGATCATCAGGGTCAACTCCAAGAGAGATGGCCGGTAGAGTGTCGGTGATTAAATTGATCCAGAGAATGTGAACGGCCGTAAGGGGTGTAGGCCAGCCCAATAAAATGGCGATAAATAAAGTGACGATCTCACCAAGATTACAGGAAAGTAAAAACAGAATAGACTTTTTGATGTTCTGATATATATTTCGTCCTTCCTCGACGGCTGCAACGATGGTGGCAAAATTATCATCGGTCAGCACGATATCGGCAGCTCCCTTGGCCACATCTGTACCGCTCATACCCATCGCCACTCCCACGTCTGCCTGCTGTAATGATGGAGCATCGTTGACACCATCACCGGTCATAGAAGCAATCTCGCCGTTTGCCCTTAGCGCTTTAACAATTTTTACTTTATGCTCGGGGGAAACACGTGCAAAAACCCGAAGCTTCATCACTTTTTCAATCAACTGTTGTTCACTTAGGCTATCGAGCTCATGACCCGCAATGGTTTCATCCTCTCCGCTTGCAATACCTAGTTCTTTCGCAATGGCGAAAGCAGTTTTCTGATGATCTCCTGTAATCATCACAGTCCGAATGCCGGCATTTTTACATTCGGAGATAGAAACTTTTACTTCCTCCCGTGGAGGGTCAATCATCCCGGCAAGACCGAGTAAAATAAGGTTATTTTCAAGTTGTTCCTGAGTATAGTCTGGTGTGGGTGTGATTTCCTTGTAAGCAATGGCAAGGACGCGGAGCGCCTCTTCAGACATCACATTTGCCTGGGCATTAATGATTTCTTTTTCAATAGGGGTGAAAGGGATTTTTTCATTGTTATGAATAACAAAAGATGTTACCGGGAGGATACTCTCTAATGCGCCTTTTATCATGACAAAACAGCGGTCGTCCTGCAGATGTACGGTTGTCATCATTTTTCGGTCAGAATCAAACGGAATTTCGTAAATACGCTCATAGTTTTTATCTAATTCCTTTTTTATGAAGCCAAGTTTATGGGCTGCAGCAACAAGAGCAATCTCTGTTGGATCGCCCGATTGTTCATCAGCAGAAAAAAACGAGTCATTACATAAAGCCATTGCTTCCAAAAAACGTTTTTCATGAGGCAGTTCTATTTCTAATGATGAAAGCGGCCGATACTTTCCATTAACAAAGACTTTGGTTACGGTCATTTTATTTTGTGTGAGGGTCCCGGTTTTATCGGAACAAATGACGCTTACCGCCCCTAGAGTTTCGACTGCCGGAAGTTTCCGCACAACAGCACGCCGTTTAATCATTCGCTGCACGCCAAGTGCAAGAACAATCGTAACAATTGCCGGAAGTCCTTCAGGAATTGCCGCAACTGCAAGACTGACGGCAATCAGGAACATATCAAGAGCGACTCTGCCCTGAAAAAATCCAATAAGAAAAATAACCGCAGAAATACTAACCGCTCCAATTCCAAGTATTTTACCAAGCTCTTCTAATTTCTGCTGCAACGGTGTAAGCTCTCTTTTTTGGCTTCCGAGCATGGCGGCAATTTTTCCAATTTCCGTTTTCATGCCAGTATTGACGACAACTCCTGTGCCGCGTCCATATGTAGATAGTGTCGACATAAATGCCATGTTGTGCTGGTCAGCGATTGGAATCTCGCGATTTGCCTGCCACGCGGCTTCCTTGTCGACGGGTACAGACTCACCAGTTAGGGAGGATTCTTCAATTTTTAAATTAGCTGTCTCAATTAAGCGGAGATCGGCTGGGATAAAGCGGCCAGCATCAATGATGACAAGGTCGCCTGGTACAAGCTGCCCGGAAGGAATTTCTTGAATACAGCCGTCCCGTTTGACCAGGGCTTTTGGAGTGGTCATTTTTTTAAGTTCTTCAAGAGCTTTTTCCGCTTTGGCTTCCTGAATAACTCCAATAACAGCATTCAGGAGAATGACTATGACAATTATGGCGGCATCGCTATATTCCCCAATAAAGGTGGAAATCAAGGCAGCGGCAAGCAGGATGAAAATTAACAAGCTGTTTATTTGTTCAAAAAATAACATGAAGAGGGAGGGGGGCTTGTGCTCAGAAAATTCATTTGGTCCGTATTGCGCCAGCCGCACTTCTGCTTCAGCACTCGTGAGTCCAGTTGCGGGATCTGTGCCTAATTCAATGATGACCTCAGATTGAGTTTTGGTAAACCACATCATTTTTTTCATCCTTTCAAAAGAAATGAAATGGAAAAACTATCTAATTTCATTAAACCACAAGTACTGATGTTTTCCTCTTTAATATCAGGAAAGTCAAAAATTGTTCGAATCTTCACAATTGAATAATAGGTGTATATTTCATACAATATAGATGAAAGAATAAAAAGGAGGTTACCCTAGTGAAAGAGCGAATTTTAGTTGCGGTAGATGGTTCTGAAAATTCACTTGAAGCATTGAAGGAGGCTGCAAAATTAGCTGAAGTTTTTCAATGCAGGCTCTTCTTAGTAAACGTGCAGCCTTCCTTTCATACCATTCATACAAGATTATTTATCAATGAAGAATTAATAAAAGAATATCAAGAAGAGCTTTTTGATAATGCCACAAAATCTGGTATAGAATTTTTAGAAAAACAAAAGGTCGATTTTGAAGCCATCAAGCGGATCGGAGATCCAGCACAGCAAATTTGTAAATTAGCAAGAGAACTGGATGTTAAGTATATTATCATGGGATCTAGAGGCATGGGGCTTGTGAAGGGGACAGTTTTAGGCAGTGTTTCAAACGGCATCCTTCATGAATCCCACGTTCCGATTCTGATTATTCCTCACGGAAAGAAAACAACAGCTGTGTAAACCTAAGATTATTTTTAACAGTCATCAAAATGGATGGCTGTTTTTTTATTTATAGCTTATAAAGGGACAATATTCGACATAGGGTATGTTTTATAATATTCATTGTATTGGGATTTATTCCCTAAAATTATTATAGTGATATAGATTTCTATGAAGGAATAGGATGGTTAAGTGTCAGAAAAATGACTGGAACTGGCAAAGTTCACAACATGATAGGGGAGAAATAGGGGAATGTTAAAACGGAAGTGGTTTATATCAGTATTATTAATTGGTAGTTTAATGGGATTTGCAGGGTGTTCAGAAAAAACGAATACTGACAGAAAAGCTGCCGAACAACCCAACCAGCCTGAAAAAAAGCCTCCAGAAGAGATTAAGGAAGTGGAAATACCAAAGCCGGCAATGGTTAATATTGTGGATCCGAACTCTAAAATCATTATCAAAACCCTTTTTCCAAAGTATATGGGATATGGTATTGATAATGAAAAATATAAGCGTGAAATTGAAAAATGGGCGCAGGATCTCGCAAGGGGCACTGCTTCATCGCCTGGATATGATCAAAGATTGACGCTTGATAAGATTGGGGCAAACGGGCAGATAATTAAAGGGAAACCTAAAACCATTTTGGAGGAAAAGGAATTGGTGGAAAAGGTTATGACTGCTTCCGTAACCGGAGGGGATATCGAGCTGCCGTTATATATAACTGAGAGCGGCTATAAACCGGAAGATGTTGCTCATTTAGGGGAGGTTGTTGTCGGTACGTATACAACTTATTTTAGCAGCGGTGTGGTCGGCCGCTCTAAAAATATTGAGCTTTCCGCGCAGGCGATTCATAATATCATAGTGGGATCAGGAGATATTTTCTCCTTTAATACAACAGTGGGACCGAGTGATGGAGCGCACGGATATCAAAAGGCAAAGGAAATTGTCAATAAGCAGCTGGTGGACGGCATTGGGGGAGGGATTTGTCAGACTTCTTCTACCTTATTTAATGCTGTTGATCAGATTCATGTTAACTATGTCGAAAAACATCACCATTCCTTATCAGTTGGATATGTTCCTGCAGGACGCGATGCAACTGTTTCCTACGGCGGAGCAGATTTTCAATTCAAAAATACGACAGGTGTTCCATTTATGATTAAAGCGATTTACAAAAAAGGGTCTTTGACAATCGAAGTACGGACATCAGCAGCCTATCAAAGTCAATTGAAGAAGGGAAATTAAGGCTTAAAAATTTGGATAGCTTACAAAATCCTCCTATTTTCACTTGAATATGTTATAATTTTTTGAAAAAGGGGGAGAAACGATGGACGAAAAGGTATTCCATGCCATTCAAGATGAATACCCGGATGATTTTGCCTGGTGCTATGGCTGTGGGAGATTAAATGAAGAGGGTCATCATTTCCGAACAGGCTGGCTGGAGGATCAAACGGTGACAATATTCACTCCAAAACCTGAGCATCTCGCATTGCCTGGGTTTGTTTATGGCGGTCTAATTGCTTCATTAATCGACTGTCATGGTACTGGTTCAGCGGCATTAGCGCTGCATCGAAAAAATGGACATGAGGCAGGGGATAGTGCAGAGCCCCCGCGCTTTGTAACCGCTTCTTTGAATGTCAATTTTCTAAAACCAACTCCGCATGGGGCAGCATTAAAAGCAGTCGGGACGGTGCACGAGATACACCCGAAGAAGTTTAAAGTGGTAACAGAAGTTTTTGCAAATGATACTCTTTGTGCAACTGGAGAAGTTGTCGCCGTTGTTATGCCCAGCAGCTTCTTAAAAGAATAATAGAATTTTTGTCAAGCAGGATGGATTGTTAATCCTGCTTTTTTTATTGTGGTCCTGTCTAAAACATGTTTATTTTTCAAAATGTCAATTATATTTATAAAATTCCGAAATTTATGAATTGAAAAAATTAAACCGTGCGTTTATTATTAAGAAGTATTTAACAGGGGTATAAAAAAGTGAACAAAGGGTTTACAGGGGGGATACAATGGAACAATCTATGGATAAGGCCAATCGTCCGCCATATGGAATACTTGCTGTTTTAATGGTTGGAGCTTTTATTGCATTTTTAAATAACACGTTATTAAATATAGCCCTGCCTTCCATTATGAAGGATTTAAAAGTGGAGCCGTCAACTGTGCAATGGATGGCCACTGGGTATATGCTGGTTAATGGCATTATGATTCCGGCTACAGCTTTTTTAATTCAAAAGTTTTCGGTCCGCCGCTTATTTTTATCAGCTATTACATTATTTACAATTGGAACCCTTTTAGCAGGGGCGGCTCATATTTTCCCCATTTTGCTGTCAGGCCGAATGCTGCAGGCGTCAGGATCATCGATTATGATGCCTCTGTTAATGAATGTCATGCTTATAAGCTTCCCGGTGGAAAAGAGAGGAGCAGCCATGGGGGTTTTCGGCTTAATTATGATGGGGGCGCCGGCAATTGGTCCGACATTATCTGGCTGGATTGTGGAGAATTATGATTGGAGAATGCTTTTCCATTTTTTATCGCCGATTGCTGTGTTTGTTCTTCTGCTGGGATTTTTCCTGCTTAAAGATAAAAAGGAGAAAAACAATCTGCGCCTGGATTTTCTTTCGCTTCTTTTATCCAGTTTAGGTTTTGGCGGGTTATTATACGGGTTTAGTTCGGCAGGAAAAAAGGGCTGGGACGACCCAGAAGTTTACGGAACAATAGCGGTTGGGGTTATTTCTCTAATCGTGTTTATATTACGCCAATTAAATCAGGAAAAACCGATGCTGAATTTCCGGATTTTTAAATATCCAATGTATGCTTTGTCTTCGTCCATATCAATGGTCGTGACAATGGCAATGTTCTCAGGAATGCTGTTGATGCCAATCTATGTCCAAACACTTCGTGGAATTACGCCGCTTGATGCAGGTTTATTAATGCTTCCGGGGGCGCTCGTGATGGCACTCATGTCTCCGATTACCGGGAAGATATTTGATAAAATTGGCGGACGGCTGCTGGCCATTATTGGGCTGGCACTCATTGTTATGACAAGCTATGAATTTAGCAAACTATCACTTCATACAACATATACTCATCTGATTATTTTGTATTCAGTCCGGATGTTTGGAATGTCGATGGTGATGATGCCGGTCTCAACAAATGGCCTCAATCAACTTCCTGCTCGCTTTTATCCGCACGGTACAGCGATGAATAATACCCTGCAGCAGGTTTCCGGTGCGATTGGTACGGCTCTTTTGGTCACCGTAATGTCTAACCAGACAAAAGCACATGCAGCAGAACTTGGTAAAAAAGCCATGAAACATTTAACCCAGCCGCCAACACCTGAAGTGCTTGCCCATATGAAACAGGAAGTGATGATGAAGGCAATGCTTGAAGGGATAAATGATGCTTTTTATGTGACCGTTTTTGTTGCTGCGGTCGCTTTAGTCCTCGCCTTCTTCATTAAACGTGCAAAGCAGTCAGAAGACCCGGGGGAATTTTTGCAAACAGGTAAAAAAGATTTAGCAAAATGGGTGGAAAATTGAGGTGAAAGGTGTCTGGCATCATCGATGCCTGACACTTTTTTGTTTTATATTGGGCAAATTTTAACGAAAATGAATGGGGAAATTTACTTGAGTCAGTAGTTATGGATGTTTCACAATGCACGTGAAAGACTGATTGATATGAAGTTTGGTTTAGTCTTGAAGCCTTTCAACAGATGTACCGATATCTTTTGATTATGTCCCCCAGATTCTATTTAGTCATCTTGATACTGAGTAATGATTCCCAGACCTTATCATGCTGGGAAGTTCTTTTTCCTTGCAATAATTTGCTATTTAGGTGAAAAACACTCTATATTATAAGGAGTATAAATATGTGAAGGTGGTTTTTGTTGTGCTAAGCGAGAATAATGAACTATGTGAAAGTGTATCAATAGAAGATACGGAACCTGGGTTTAGTTTTACAGACGCATATATTGAGCGCTGTGATAAGGAAACGGAGAATTTGATTAGGAATGAATCACCCGACTTTTTATCACAGCCTCTCGTATATCTGCATAAGCATAAAAATGAATTTATTTATCTTGAGTCTAAATGGTTTGAGGGCATAAAAGTTGACGCAGTTTCGCTTGAACTTGATGATGTTTTTAAAACGTATGATGTTATGCTTGGTTTGAAGCTGCAAAAGAAGTTCGATAAAAAAATAAAGGAATTTTTAAACCTGAATTTACAAGGTGAGGGTGCGAAATTTGATTTAATGTTCATTGGTGAAGATGGATTATGGAATCTGAATTTTGCACTGAATGACGTAGAAGGTTTTGAGGAAAACATGTCCATTGGAGAAGGGTATCAGTTGATTTATCAATTTTTACTCAACCTTGCTGAGAGAGTTAAACAAGAATAAAGTATTGAAAACCCTAACCAGCAAGTATCTGGTTAGGGTTTGTAGATTGGAATGGTGACGGTCTTGATCCATGTACCGGTGCTGAATTCTCTTGCTTTGAATTCCACTCTGTTATTATAGACATTGATCACGTAGCCCTGGGATTGCACTTTATTTTCTCCATTTTTAGGAGTATACGTATAGGCAACTGCGCTTGTGTTAACCATTATTATTCCATCCTGAACAATACTGTTTTGGTTATTTAACGGATAGTGGGAGTGGCCGCTAAAAAGAATAACCTGTGGGTATTTTTTCAATAATGACAATAATTTTTGGTCCTCCAGCCCTGCTCCCCATTCACTTCCATAGACAGTCCCAGTTATGGGCTGATGCAAAAATACAAAAATAGGTTTGTTGCTTCGGGCATCTTGAGCTAAAGTATTTTCCAGCCATTGGAATTGTTCATCCGATATATAGGCTGATGCAATATCAGAAGGATTCTTAGTATCAGCCAGCATTGTGGTATATGATTTTTCACCGGCAATAGTTATAAAATGATAGCCTTGAATCCATTCGTCATAGTAAAGACCAGGGACGTTCATTTTTGTCTTAAATCTCTCGATTAATTGGATATCCGTTACTGTAGAATTTCGATATACAGTTTTCTCCATCCACTCATGGTTCCCCATGACCATAAATGTGTCGGCATTTTGATTCATATCAGCTTTGAGGAAAGTTTTGAATAAGTCGTATTCCTCCGGCAGCCCATGTTCAGTCATATCACCGACAACCGCAAGAACATCATAATTTGGTGCTGCGGTGTTTAAATCCTTTAATGCTGCTCGAAATTTATCCGCTGTACCTTGGTTGCCAGATACCATATGTGTATCACTAATTACGGCAAGCTCTAGTTTGGAACCTGTATCTGAAGTTTCATCCTGCTGATCTGCCATTGTCTGTTGTTCTGTTTGAATAGAGTTGGTTCGTTCTGTCTTTACTTGCTGGCCTTGTTCTTCCGCTTTTGATTCTGTCTTCACCGACAGTTCTTGATGAAATCCTAAAATATCAATGGCTAAGAAAAAAGAAATAATAGTTATTAACATGGCAATTACCTCACTTTACATTTATTAGTATGTCTAGATAATAATCCGCTAACCTTAGTTTTTAATGATGAAAAATAATGGCAGTAAAAGGTGTCAGGCACCATGTGAAATTTTCACATGGTGCCTGACACCTTTTATTTGTATATGAATTGAATTTGATATTTGTTTATTTTTTGGTAGAGAGTGGAACGGCTGATCCCAAGGGCTTGGGCCGCTTTTGATTTGTTTCCCCGAGCTTCTGAAAGAGCTTCGATAATGGCATTTTTTTCTACATCCTGAAGCTTTTCCTTGCGAGAAATAGGTGAAGTGAATCCACCTGTCTGATTAGCAGATGCTGCGTGGTTTTCCAGCTGAATATGGTAATCCTCTATCCAATTTTCATGGCAAAATTGATAGGCCCTTTCCAGCACATTTTCCAATTCCCTAATGTTCCCCGGCCATTTATAATTTTGCAGCTTCTGAATGGCTTTTGTTGTAACCCCTATGATTCCTTTCGGGTTGTAGCGTTGAAATTTTTGAATAAACTGATCGCATAAAATAGGAATATCCTCAAGCCTTTTATGTAAAGGCGGTATTTCAAGCTGAATTACATTCAGACGATAGTATAGGTCTTCCCGGAATTTACCTTCCTTGACAAGCTGAAGCAGCTTTTGATTCGTTGCAGCCAGAATCCGTACATCAACGGACTGGGTTGTAATGCCGCCGACTCTCTCAAACTCTTTTTCCTGCAGGACTCTAAGGAGCTTAACCTGCAGAGATAGAGGCATTTCCCCAATTTCATCGAGAAACAGCGTTCCCCCTTTTGCCAGTTCAAATTTTCCAGGTTTCCCACCTTTTTTCGCGCCAGTAAATGCACCATCCTCATAGCCGAAAAATTCTGATTCCATCAATGATTCAGGAATGGCCGCGCAGTTAATTTTTATAAAAGCACCTTGCCGTTTTGAAGCATGGTGAATACCGTTTGCCAGCAGTTCCTTCCCGGTTCCGCTTTGTCCTGTGATAAGTACTGAGGAAAAACCTTGGGCAGCAATATAGGCATCTTCTTTCAATTTTTGCATCCTATTGTTTTTCGTAATGATGTGGGAAAAGGATTCATTTGTATGGGCAAGACGGACAAATTCAAGTTCCTTTGTTGAACACTCGTTACTCATAATGTCTGCACTTGATAAGATTCCGGCCATTTCATTTTGCTTGTTCACGATAATGGCATATGGTTTTTTAAGTTGGGTTAATTGATTCAGAGCCTCTTCTATGGTCGTTTGTGGTGTCAGCATGATGAATTGATGTGACATGATTTGATTTTTAGCCAATTGCATCACCTCATACCAATTATTCGCAATTATTAAAATATTAACATAAATAAAGTTCTTTTGCACTGTTTATAAAATTGAACATTTGTCCGTAATTTTAGAAAAATGTAAAGGCACTTCCTTCTTGAAATATTTGGAACTACAATGATTCTTCTAACGAGAATCTGGCACACTTCTTGCACTTCGTATATTTAAAAGCAAAGGAGGGAGTGCCGATTGGGATATAAGTGTCTTCTTTACGAAGAGGCCGATCGTGTTGCCATTATTAAACTCAATTTACCGGAGGTACGCAATCCGCTGACGAAAAACCTTTGTGATGAGTTAGTGGAAGCCATAAGAAGGGCGGATGCTTCGGAGGAAATTAGAGCCATCATCCTAACGGGTGCCGGCAGGGCCTTTTCCGCCGGCGGCAGTTTGAATGAGTTTAAAAGCAATTTTGAAAAATCTGTCCCAGAATTATACAAAGAGGGAATTGCAAGCAATGATCTTTTTAAACTGGGAGCAACCCTAAAAACGCCAATTATAGCTTCTGTTAATGGTCCTGCCTTGGGAGGAGGAACGGGACTGGTGGCTATGAGCCATCTTGCTATTGCAGCCGAAAGCGCCAAGCTGGGTCTGACGGAGCTTCGCCTTGGAATTGTTCCCTATGTGATTATGCCCTGGGTGCGGCGTGCCGTTGGTGATCGCAAATTTCTTGACATGATGTTAACTGCTCGGATTTATTCAGCTGATGAAGCAAAGGAGCTTAATCTAATCCATTATGTGGTTCCCGATGACCAGCTCGAAGAAGAAACCTGGAAGCTGGCAAAAACGATTGCCTCCTATAGTCCCCTCGCTGTCAGGTTAAGTTTAGAATCGTTTTATTTAACAGAACAGGTCGACTTGTTGAAGTCCTTCGACTTTATGTCTACGCTTAGGATTGTATCTTTCCGGAGCGACGATTTAAAAGAAGGGGCGTCTGCATTTTTGGAAAAAAGAGAACCGGTTTGGAGAGGGGAATAAAATTGAAGGAGGACATGGGCATTTGAAGACAGTACGGGTTGGTGCTGCACAAGGTTTTTATGGTGATTCTCTTGACGGGGCGATTGCAAATGTGAAGTACGGAAATATTCAATACCTTTCATTTGATTGTTTGGCAGAACTCACAATGGGTATCTTGGCAAAAGAAAAACAAAGGCAGGCGGACTCAGGTTTTACCCGTGACATCGGTCCTGCAATGAAAGCGCTTTTACCGCTGATTAAAGAAAAAGGGATCAGAATCTTAACGAACGCTGGCGGAATTAATCCTGAAGGCGCCCAGAAAGTGGTATTAGAGATTGCCAGGGATTTAGGAATGCATGATCTGAAAGTGGCAGTTATTACTGGAGACAATCTCCTTCCTCGGCTGGACGAACTGATTGCTGCAGGAGATCCCTTCGAGGATTTAGAAACGGGAGAGCCTCTTACAGCCGAAATCCATAAGAAGCTGCTGTTTGCTAACGCCTATCTTGGCTCCCTATCACTCGTTGAGGCGTTACGAAATGGGGCTGACATTGTCATAACAGGGAGAACAACGGATACTGCACAATTTCTAGCTCCCTTAATCTATGAATTTGGCTGGGACCCTCATAAGGATTGGAATCAGCTGGCCAGCGGAATATTTATGGGACATTTACTGGAATGCTCTGCACAGTCGACCGGTGGTAATTTTGGAGGGAATTGGCAGGATATAAAAGGGTTCGAGAAAATAGGATACCCCATTGCAGAGGTCTGCGAAAATGGGGATTTTGTTGTGACGAAAGTGAAGGAAAGCGGCGGCTGTGTCACAAAAGAAACTGTGAAAGAACAGATGCTTTACGAAATACATGACCCTTCTGCCTACATAACTCCAGATGTGGTGGTTGATTTAACAAATGTGCATTTAAAGGAAATAGGTCCCGATGAGGTCAAAATAACCGGAGTAAAAGGCAGCGCTCGGCCGAGTCAGTTAAAAGTGGTTATGGGTTATGAGAAGGGGTGGCTGGGTCAAGTTATAGTCGGCTATTCCTGGCCGGATGCTTTTAAAAAGGCCCAAGCGTGTGAGGGGATTATCCGATCCCTAATCAAACAAAAAGGGCTGGAATATGACGGGATTAGGACCGACTATCTTGGCTATAATTCCCTCCATGGTCCATTGGCATATGAACCGGATGAAAAGATGAATGAAATCTATTTACGGATGACTGTCCGTTCCTCAGAAAAGAAATTAGCCGAGTCATTTCGACGATTATTCCCGCCATTAGCGTTAAATGGTCCGCCGACAATGACCTATATTGGAAATATTCCATCTAGGCAGCTGCTGGGTATGAGGTCAGCGCTAATCAAACGCGAAACGGTAGAGCAGTATATTCAAATTTCAATAGAGGAGGCGGGATCCTTTGTCAAAAGTGATGCTTAAAGAGATTGCCCATGCCCGCTCCGGCGACAAGGGAAACACGGTGAACATTGGTGTGTTTGCAAATAAGGATGAATTTTTCCCGTATTTATTGGAGCAAATGTCGGCAGAACGGGTTGCAGAATTTTTTGGAGGATTGGTTCTTGGCGAAGTTGTGCGTTATGAAATGCCAAATATTTCAGCTTTAAATTTTGTCTGCAGGGGTGCGCTGGATGGAGGTGGTTCCTCATCCATGCGCATTGACAATCTTGGGAAGTGTTACGGCTCCAATATTCTGAGATTTACCGTTGATATTCCTGAATCCCTTTTGGTGGAGGTGAAAAAATGAACTATCAGCCGTATTTTACGGAAGAACACGAAGAACTAAGAAACACCGTTCGGAACTTCATTACTAAAGAAGTAACTCCTTTTATTGAGAAATGGGAAGAGGCTGGAGAATTTCCACTGGACATCATGAAAAGAATGGGTGACATTGGATTTTTAGGATTGCGATATCCCGAAGAGGTGGGCGGTCAAGGCTGGGATTATTTTGCAGGATTGGTCTTTGCTGAGGAAATGGCCCGCTGCGGCTGCGGGGGTTTTCCGATGGCGGTTGCAGTGCAGACCGATATGGCAACGCCGCCGATTCTCGAATTTGGTACAGCCGAGCAAAAGGAACGGTTTTTAAAGCCTGCTATCCGCGGTGAAAAATTGGCTGCCATAGGGATTTCAGAACCTAATCATGGGTCGGATGTTGCTTCCATTCAAACGAGGGCACGCCGTAATGGTAATGAATGGGTGATCAATGGTTCGAAAATGTTTATCACCAATGGCTCCAGGGCTGATTTCATCACCTTAGTCGTAAGAACCTCTCATGAACCGGGCTATAAAGGTATCAGTCTGATGCTAGTTGAGTTAGACCGGCCCGGAGTGATCATCAGCCGGAAATTAGACAAAGTCGGAATGCGGTCATCTGATACAGCTGAAATTGTCTTTGAAGATGTAAGGGTCCCCTATACAAACCTTTTAGGAAAAGAAGGAAATGGCTTTGCACAAATTATGTGGGAGCTGCAGGGCGAGCGAATGATCTCGGCAGCAGGTTCCATTGGAATGGCGGATTATGCCTATGAGCTGGCACTCAATTTTGCACGGACACGCAGGCAATTTGATCAGCCAATTGCCAACTTCCAAGTGGTAAGCCATTTGCTTGCGGAAATGAAAACGGAAATCGAAGTGTGCAGGGAAATGACCTATGCAACAGCGTATCGCTTTTCTCTCGGTGAAGTCCCTAGCAAAGAAATTTCGATGACGAAGCTTGCCTGCGCGCAAATGGCTTATTGGGTTGCGGACCGGGCACTGCAAATTTTCGGTGGGAGCGGCTGCATGATGGAATACCCGATCCAGCGTATTTGGCGCGATTCAAGACTGCACCGAATTGGGGCAGGTACTGATGAAATCATGAAAGAAATCATTGCCAAACAAATGGGTTTGGAAACGGTTTAAAGGGGGGATGGGCTGAATGGGCCATTGGATTTTTACGAAGGAGCATGATATTTTTCGAAAAACAGTTAAACGATTTATTGAAAAAGAAATTACTCCATTTATTGAAGATTGGGAAGTGCAGGGGGAAATACCGGGAAGCTTGTATGAACGAATGGGTGAGTTGGGCTATTTAGGCATAAAATTCCCGGAACAATATGGCGGGCAGGGCTTGGACTTGATCACCGAATCGGTGTTCCTGGAGGAGCTAATGAAAGCCGGATCGGGCGGGACTGCTGCTGCGATTGGTGCACATATTGGAATTGCGATGACACCGATTTGGAGGTTCGGCAGCCATGAACAGAAAGAAAAGTATCTGGTACCAGGAATTAAGGGGAAGAAGATTGCAGCTTTAGCTATAACGGAGCCGAATAGTGGAAGCGATGTGGCTTCCATTTCGACCAGAGCAGTGAGAAAGGGAGATTCCTATTTTTTATCTGGTTCGAAGACCTTTATTACAAACGGGGCAAAGGCGGATTATATCGTTGTGGCGGCTAAGACAGAAGATCGTCCGAAGCATCGAAACATTAGCATGTTTATTGTAGAAACCGAGTGGGAGGGCTTCTCTGTCGCGAGAAAATTCGAAAAGTTAGGCTGGCGGTCATCCGATACGGTGGAAATTTACTTTGAAAATATGAAAATACCAGCTGAAAACCTGATTGGTGAGGAAAATGAAGGGTTTAAGTATATCATGGCCAATTTCCAGTGGGAGCGGTTGACAATGGCCTTGAACTCCGTTGCACTCGCAGAAAAAGCTCTGGAATCAGCCGTGCGGTATAGTAAGGAACGGGTTCAATTTGGCGGCCCGCTGCAGCAGTTTCAGGTCCTGCGCCATAAAATTGTAGACATGGCAGTGGATATTGAAAAAGCAAGAAATATTACGTACCGGGCCATATATTTATACAACAAGGGTCATGACATTACGACAGAAGCAACCATGGCAAAGGCCTATGCAGCGGAGATGGTAAACCGCGTCTGCGACCAGGCATTGCAAGTCCACGGCGGCAGCGGATATATGATGGAGTTCCCTGTGCAGCGGTACTGGCGGGATGCAAGGATTCAATCAATTGGCGGAGGAACGACGCAAATTATGCGCGAAATTTTAAAGAAGCGATTAGGGATAATGGTAGATGACTAATTAATGAGGATTAGAGGAAGTGTACAGTTCTTGTCACAGCTAAGCAGGAAATGAGGAAGCATACAGGAGAAGATTTGCAGCATTGTCAACTCTGAAGGTAGTAATAAATTCATAGGAGGATTGAATCATGACAAGAGTTGTTTCATGGGTAAAAG
Source organism: uncultured Neobacillus sp. (assembly GCA_964400595.1). Taxonomy (GTDB): domain Bacteria; phylum Bacillota; class Bacilli; order Bacillales; family Cytobacillaceae; genus Neobacillus. The sequence goes on from CAYNUT010000004.1 coordinate 52,257, forward strand.
AGGGCGGAATCGCGATTATGACCATCGACAATCCACCTGTAAATGCCATTAGTGAGCAGGTTGTTCAGGACATGAATATCATTCTCGATGAGCTTGCAGAAGATCAAGAGGTCCGTGCCGTTGTTGTAACGGGGAATGGAGAACGGGCTTTCGTTGCCGGTGGGAATATTAAGGATTTTCCGAAATGGATTGGCAGAGGGGCAGAAGCTGGGAAAGAACAGGCATTGTTGACGCAGGTTCCATTTAATAGTCTAGCAAACTTGGGGAAACCAACCATTGCTGCAGTCAATGGCCTGGCCCTTGGAGGAGGCTGTGAGCTTGCACTTTGCTGTGATATTCGCATCGCCGAAGAACAAGCCCTATTCGGTCTGCCGGAAATTAATCTTGGACTTTTTCCTGGGGCTGGCGGGACGCAGAGGCTGCCACGGTTAATTGGCGAAGGAAGGGCAAAGGAAATGATTTTTACTGGAAAATCAATAACTGCTGCTGAAGCCGTGCGAATCGGACTGGCTAATGAGGTAGTCCCATCGGGAGAGGCATTGATAAGGTCAATGGAATTGGCAAATGTAATTGCAGAAAAATCATTTCCGGCGATTAGCCGAATTAAAAAGGCGATAAACGAGGGCTTGGAGATGACATTAGAAGAAGGGCTCAACATTGAAGCCAAATATTTCGGCGAAGTTTTTCAAACGGAGGATGTAGAAACTGGAGTGGAAGCATTTATTCAGAAAAAGAAAGCAGTTTTCCAGCATAAATAGAGGAGGAAAAAGATTGAACCGTGAGCAAAAAGTGATTCAGGAAATGGAGCGGATTAAACAGGGCGGACCAGCGGCCAATCATGAAAAAATCAACTCCATAGGAAAATTATTCGTTCGCGACCGGTTAAAGCTTTATTTTGACCAGGAGGCGCCAACCTATGAAACCGGTCTTTTCGCCAATGCTTTAGATGAGCGCCTTCCGGCAGACGGGGTTGTTTCCGGTGCCGGCAAAATTAACGGCCGTCTCGTTTATTTTACCGCCAGTGATTTTACCGTAAAGGCTGGTTCAATAGGCAGAAAGCATGGGGAAAAAATTCTTCGAGCCCAGGAAGCGGCGATTAAAGGAAAACGTCCGATTGTTTATTTAATTGATTCCTCCGGAGGGAGAATTGATGAGTCTGGCGGGTATCATGTGGAGAAATATTCAGGCGGGAAGGTTTTTTATAATCACAGCATCATGTCCGGCCGCATCCCGCAGATTGGAGTTTTATATGGACCATGCTTTGCCGGAACGGCTTATATGCCAGTCTTTTGCGACTTTGTGATCATGATAAATCAAAAAGCCGGAATGGCCATTGCCTCGCCGCGCATGGTGCAGATGGCCACTGGACAAAAGGTGGAAATTGAGGAGCTTGGCGGGGCAGTTATGCATGCACAAAAAAGCGGCTCCGTGGATTTTGTCGTGGAAACGGAAGAGGAAGCTGCGGAGCTGGTTAAGAAACTATTATGCTATCTTCCCGATAATTTTGAAGCCAGACCTGTGAGTGCTGATGGACGGCTGCCATCAGGAAATCCAGATGAAATTGACAAAATAATTCCGCTTGAGCCGAACCAGCCCTATGATGTTCATAAACTTATCGATTGTATAGTAGATGCTAGCAGTTTTCTAGAAATCCAAAAGGACTATGCTAGGGAATTGGTAGTCGGCTTTGCCCGCCTTGACGGCCGAGTCATCGGAGTTGTTGCCAATCAGCCGTCTGTTAAAGGAGGAGCGATTTTTCCGGAGTCTTCGGATAAGGGGGCAAACTTTGTCTGGACCTGTGATGCTTACAATATTCCGCTCCTTTATTTATGTGACACGCCAGGGTTTATGGTTGGCACAAAGGTCGAGCAGGAGGGAATTTTACGCAGGGGCCGCAATTTTATTTATGCCAGCTCTGCAGCAAATGTCCCGAAAATGTGTGTCATCGTTCGGAAAGCCTATGGCGCAGGGATTTATGCGATGGCTGGCCCGGCATATGAACCGGATACAACCATTGCTTTGCCTTCAGCTGAAATTGCGATTATGGGACCGGAGGCGGCCATCAATGCTGTCTACTACAATAAAATTCAAGCAGTGAAGGATCCAAAAGAAAGAGCCGAACTTATTAAGAAACTGCGGAATGAATATAAAGCGGGCTATGATATTTACAAACTTGCTGGAGATTTGGTCGTGGACGACTTGATCATTCCGAAGGATTTACGAACTGAATTGATTCACCGGTATGAATCGTTTGAAATGAAGGATTTTCCTCTTCCAAGTAAAAAGCATGGGACCATTTTAAGTTGAGGCGGCAATAAATGTAGGGTCTGACGGGGATCATTTCTATTTACCAGGAGCTTTTAAAAAATATTATAGACCTAATCTTGGTGGTTCCGCGGAATTACATAATTTTTCTGCGGAATTCCCGTGAAAGTCTGCGGAATTAATTTAATTTTTGCGTAATTCCCTCAGATTTCCGCGTAATAAATCCCAAATTCCGCGGAATATAAAAATTCATACAGGGGTGAATCCAATTTGAGTGATGTGTCCATTTTAAATCGCGTTGCAATAGGTGATATTATCCGCAGGACTGCTGCACGAAATCCTGATAAAACAGCGATTATTGCTGCTGAACAAAAAATCAGCTATAAAGACTTGAATGAGGATTGCAATCGCTTTGCCCATTATCTGTTGGACCTTGGTTTGGAGAAGGGAGATTCTGTCGCGACCATTTGCGGAAATTCCTGGCAGTTTATTGTTGCAATTTACGGAATTGCGAAAGCTGGAATGGTATGGGTTCCAATCAACCCAGGTGTTTCTTTAAATGAAAAATGCTATATTTTGTCAGAGGTCCGGGCAAAAGTCTTGATCTGTGATGAGGTATTTTTACAAGGGAAGAAAGAAGAATTCGCCAGCATCTGTCCGGAATTACTTGTCATTGGAAAAGGTGTACTTGAGGCTGAAAAATTTGAAAATGCTTTGCAGTCTGCAGCTGCAGATGAGCATGAGGCAGACATTAAGGACAGAGATATTGCTCAGGTGATGTTCACAAGCGGAACGACCGGAAATCCAAAAGGTGTCCAAATAAATCATCAAGCAGTGTTCATAGCCAGCCTTGCCAACATCATCGAGTCAGGTATGAAAAAAGATGATGTTGCCACATTGATGATGCCGGCATTCCACTGCGCCCAGCACACACTCTTAACGTCCTTTTTCCATTTGGGGGCGACAGTTGTTATCATTCCTGGCTTCGATCCTGAAGCGTTTATGAAAATGGTGGAGAAAGAGAAAATTACATGGATGTTCGGGCTTCCGATGATGTACCGGGCCTTCCTATTTCATCCTGCATTAAAAAATTATAATCTATCAAGCCTGCGCTATTGTTTATACGCTATGGCGCCAATGGACCGCAACACACTTGAGAAAGGAATCAAAGAACTTGGCTGTGATTTCGCGCTCGGTTCAGGACAGACGGAAATGTATCCGGGAACCTGTGTATTTAAGCCGGAGGATCAGCTTCGCAAGTCAGGACCATATTGGGGTTCGCCTTCTTTAATCACCGATACTGCAATTATGGACGAGAATGGCAACCTGCTTGGAAAAATGGAAGTTGGGGAAATAGTGCACCGGGGACCTAATGTCATGTCGGGGTATTTGAATAATCCTGACGAAACAAAACGGTCACGGGTATTTGGCTGGCATCATACAGGAGATTTAGGCTACTTTGATGAAGATGGCTTGCTGGTCTTTGTGGACCGCAAGAAGGATATGATTAAGACAGGCGGGGAAAATGTGGCCTCCATCCAGGTGGAACAGGTGCTGTTGTCCTATCCGAAAGTGTTAAATGCCGTTGCTGTGGGACTGCCGCATGAACGCTGGGTGGAAGCTGTTACCGCATTTGTCATTTTAAAGCCAGGAGAACAAGCAGACAAGGAAGAAATCATTGCCCATTGTAAAGAACATCTTGGATCATTTCAGGTTCCAAAGGAAGTCTTAATTGTACCCGAACTCCCGATGACCACAACTGGAAAAATCCAAAAGCATGTCTTAAGGAAGCAATATCAAGCACTATATTCTAATAATCCAGTCTAGTCTATAACCAGGTGTCCTAATTTTGGATGCCTGTTTTTTTTCATAAAAACAAGTTTGTTGACAATTAATTTTTTATCCTTTAATATACCCATATGGGTATATTGATGAGTAAGGAGGATTTTTTAGATGCAACAAATTACAGCAAAAGAATTAGAAGCAAAGCTTTTAAATGGTGAAAATATAAGTATTATTGATGTTCGTGAAACGGCAGAAGTGGCAGCTGGTAAAATTCCAACTGCTATCAACATTCCTTTGAGACTAATTGCATATAAAATGTCCGACCTTATTAAAAAACAACCTTATTTTCTTGTCTGCCTTTCAGGTGCAAGAAGTGCACAGGCAACGTTATTCCTGGAAAGCCATGGCTTCGAAGCAACTAATTTGGAGGGAGGCATGTTGGCATGGTCGGGCGAGCTTGAATTTTGAGAAAGGGGGAAGCTAAATGCTGGAGAATCCAAAAAGGGAAGATAATTGTGCTTCAACTGGGTCCTGAGGAATAAACCGATCTAAAACGGACGGGACTGGGCAGTTTAAAGGAAAAGCGCAAATACCTATATGACCCGGAACGTTTGTATGGCTCCTGGCAGGAGTCATTTACCTGATAATTAAAGCGTTCAGTTAATTTTTAAAAAAAGGAGACATTAATATGAATGATATTACCGTATACACAACGAATACTTGCCCATATTGCACGATGATAAAAAATTTCTTAAATGACAAGGGTTTAGCTTTCAAAGAGGTGAACGTACAAAGGGATCAGGCGGCAGCCAACAAGCTTGTACAAACAACAGGGCAATTGGGCGTTCCGCAGACACAGATTAATGGAAAATGGGTTTTAGGATTTGATCCGGAAACCATTATGGGTTTAATAAAATAGTTAAAAGTGAAAATTAATTTCTGCTTTTTACATTTTGACCTGCAGAAAAATTTCAAATGTGACCTATTGATTTAGATATTTTATGAAACAATTTCAAAAATCAGCACTCCAATTTAGCGATTTAGAGCTGATTGAAGTGCTGGTTTCTCAAAATGTATTATTGATCATATGTGCCGATGATTTTATCACCTGCTGCCGTAAAGACGATGCCTAAACCAAACAATATTTGACAAGAAACGTAAACTTTATTTACCTTCTTCCAGCCAATGGATCAATGTGGAATCGAAAGAATCCGGTTCTTCAAACATTGGATAATGCCCGCTTTTTTCAAAAATAACCTTTTTCATTAGATGTAAGTTTTCGATCTTCTCCCAAAGAGAGAAAGGGCCAACTAAAAAATCGTACTTACCTAAACCAATGAAAACAGGTTTCTCGAAATTAACTAATCCTTGAATCATATTCTGCTCAGCAAAAGCTTCCCCCCAAAGATGGTCGATAACCTGCATATTTGTGTAAACACCCTCCCACATATACGCCCCATCAAAATGATAATCATAAAAGCTTTGAGCCCCCAACCGAATGCACATATGGGCAAATCGTCTATCCGGTTCTTTTTCAAGGTCTAGGGGTAATAGCGCCATTTCCTCTGCGAATTTTCTTTTTCGATCTTGGTCTGCAGTCTCGTGAAAGTAGGAAAAACTTTGTTCCTGTCTTTGACGGCTATTGGTAGGGGCTGAGTTTAATAAAACGACTTTCTGGACATGTTGCGGGAACTTTTTGGCATATTCGAGGGCCATAAAGGCATGTCCTGAATGGCCTAGAATCACCATCTCTTCAAGATTAAGCGAAGTTCTAATGGTTTCGATATCATCTAGCACTCTATTTATCTGAAAATCTTCAAATTGTAAAAGCCGCGGCGGCTTGGCAAAACCACGATGATCAATAAAAATCAGTTTTAATTTCTTGCGGATATTAGCAGAAAATAGCTGTGGATAAAAAATAGCACTGCCAACGACCATGACAGGAATCCCTTCTCCTTCAATCCGGTATGACAGTGAAAATCCGTCAATTGTGATAACACCATTTTGATTCATTTCAATCCCTCCTTATATGGATTATTTTACCATAATAAAAAGGGGAGATTATCCCCTTTTTCATTAACTAAAATTCTGGTCAGATATGGAATAGGCTGAGCCGCTTGAGGTATGCTGATTAACCCAGCCAAGTGATGTTTCTGACACATTATCCCAGTTTGGAATTTGGTCCTGATGCTGTTCGACCCAGCTCATGCAGAACTGCGGGTCGATGTTATAGTCAAGGCATTGGGCCAAGAATGACTGTATCGTTTCCTCATTGCAGTTTTCCCACGATCCGCATGTATTTAACCAGACATTTTCCATTTTCGTTTGAATGGACAGCTTATTGATAAAATCATTGTATTGGTGTTTGTTAGGCAAAACGATTCCTCCCTGCAAAAAAAATTTACATCCTACAGTATGTCCAAGGAAAAAAATCTCATGTATTTTTGCCCGCTAAACATTTATATGCCATTTCTTTAATATTTGCGATTATAGTAGTATTTTATATATAGGATTAGTTTTAGTAGTGGGAAGGTGGCTATTATGAAAAAAACCGCTCTTATTCTAGGGGCAAGCGGTCTAGTGGGGAGTGAGCTGGTAAAGGTGCTGATTCAGCAAGACCGTTATGAAAAAATACATTTACTTGTTAGAAGACCAATCGCAATCGACAGCCCGGTTTGTGAACCACATGTTGTTGATTTTGATCATCTTGATCAATATCGGGATCTTTTTAGGGTTAACGACGTTTACTGCTGCTTAGGAACCACCATTAAAAAGGCCAAAAGCAAAGAGGCTTTTCGGAGAGTGGACTATGAATATCCTGTAGAAGCGGCGAAATTAACAGCTTCAGGCGGTGCTGAAAAATATCTTATCATCACTGCTATGGGTGCAAATGCCAAATCACTTTTCTTTTATAATCGGGTGAAAGGGGAGGTGGAGGAAGCCTTGAAAAAGCTGGATTTACCTTCTATACATATTTTTCGGCCATCATTGTTGCTAGGTGAGAGGCAGGAATTTCGTTTCGGAGAAAAATTGGCGGCCAAGGCAAGCGTTCTATTTAATGTGTTAATGTTGGGGCCGCTGCGCCCATTTAAAGCGATTGAAGCTAAAAAAGTTGCAACCGCTCTAGCTGCTGCAGCAGGGTCTGATAAAAAAGGTCTTAATGTGTATCTATCACAGGAAATTGAACGCATCGCCAATTTGAATAATCGCTAAAAGGAGGAAACGATGGAAAAGGGGTTAAAAGGTAAGAAAGTAGTCATTTGTTCTTCTCGCAAACTTGAAGAAATCAGCGCGTTAATTGAAAAACAAGGCGGAGTGCCTCTTGTCCGCTCCCTTCAAGGAACTGTCTTTTTAGCTGAAAAGGAGGTAGAGCCTGATTTGAAGCATTTTGTCCAGGAAGGTGCCGATTGGGTAGTCTTTACAACTGGCATTGGAATAGAGACTTTGGCTTCAATAGCTGCAAAACTAGGTTTGGAAGAGCCAATTTTTAAAAGAATTAGAGAGGCAAAGGTGGCTTCAAGAGGTTATAAAACACTTGCTGTACTAAAAAAACTAGATATTAATCCGGTTGCAGTGGATGAAGATGGAACGACGAAGGGATTGACTCAAGCACTTGAAGGATTTGATTTCTTTGGTAAAAGGATCATGATCCAGCTTCATGGAGAACAAGCACCAGCATTAGCGAGTTTTTTTGAAGAACGTGGTGCCACAGTGCAGAAGATCCTTCCATACCAGCATATTACACCCGATGAAAAGACGATAGCTGCCCTATGCACTGATTTGCTCGAGTGTAAATGTGATGCTGTGTGTTTTACCACTGCGACACAGGTTCGTGTTCTATTTGATTATGCCAGGGAGCATGGGTTTCATAGAGACATTGTTTGGTCGTTTACACATCACATAGCAGCTGCAGCTATCGGCAAGGTTACAGCCGAGGCCTTAAAAGAAGAGGGAATCGAACGCCTTATCGTTCCAGAACTGGAAAGAATGGGTGCGATGATTGTAGCACTCGCAAACTATTTTAAAGGAAAATAAAGCTGATTACATAGAGAAATTCACGACTCCAAAATTTCTCATCCTTGAGGACATTTTTCCAATCCATATCGGTTGAAATGTCCTCAATAAGGGGTATTAAAGACATTTTAATCGATTTTTGAGTGGTTTTGTCTTCAATAATGCGTATTAAAGACAATTCAACTAATTTTTTGAATGGTTTTGTCCTCAATAAGGAGTATTAAAGATATTTCAACCAACTTCTTCTAGGTTTTTAAGTCCCCAGAAACAAAAATTAGAGATATCCCTCCCGATTTTTCCATAATTTTGTCCTTAAAACCTATATAAATAACTTGATAATATTGTCGAATGTTTTTTATTAAGCCAATTTAGAGTTGTAAGACATTTCCTGGTTTAAAACCCTTAGAATGGTTTAAGTTCGTCATTACTTTGGTGCCCAAGGGGCCGAGTTAAAAAAGTCTGATAGAAAGGTTAACTGCTCGATATTTTTTTACAATTTTTTCAAGTGTATTATGTTAAATTGAAAAAGTATTCAGAAAAATGTACAAAGCAGTGTGCTTCCTGTTTTTACATAGTGGATAATACAATGCTTGCATTATTTTACAGACTGTAAGGTGAAATGGTACCGAATAGTTTGTAAAATTTAACTATAGACAGAATTTTCCGCCAACTATATGAATGATCACAAAGGAGGGAGTCATTAAAATTTTAAAGAGAAAATAAAGCGCTTTCAATATAGAGTTTTAGATCATGCATTCCAAAGGAGGCTTTCTTTTTGGCAATAGAAAAAATGCAGCGCATTTCCTTAACTGATCTTGAAAAGAACTTTCAAGAGGTCGAGCGGGGACTGACGAAACAAGAAGCGCTTGAAGAATCAAACCGATGCCTTTACTGCTATGATGCTCCCTGTATAAAAGCTTGTCCAACAAGTATCGATATTCCAACCTTTATTAAAAAAATTGCCTCAGGGAATTTACTGGGGTCCGCTAAAACCATTATGCTATCAAATCCGGTCGGTGCTAGCTGTGCCAGGGTTTGCCCTACAGAAGAGCTTTGCGAAGGGGCTTGCGTCCTCAATCATTCCACAAAACCAATTATGATCGGCAATCTGCAAAGATATGCAACAGATTGGGCCATTCAAAATGATCAAACACTATTTCAACCTGGAAAATCTAATAAACGGACTGTGGCTGTCATCGGAGGCGGTCCTGCCGGATTATCAGCGGCCCGGGAGCTGGCCCGGTTTGGTTATGATGTAACCATTTTTGAAGCGGCCGAAAAGGCAGGCGGCTTAAACACATTTGGGATTGTTTCCTTCCGCCTTCCGCAGCGAATCTCCTTCTGGGAAGTAGAACAGATTGAAAGTATGAACGTCAAAATTGAAACAAATACGGCCGTCGGCAAAGATATATCAGTTCAAGAGCTTATAGAAAAATTCGATAGTATTGTCCTTGCAGCAGGTATGGGTCACGTACCGAGTCTTGGCATTGAGGGCGAAGATCTAGAAGGAGTCTACGATGCGATTGAATTCGTAAAAGAAACCAAAGGAAAGGAGCTATCACAGACCTTAGTAGGCAAACGGGTGGTTGTGATTGGTGCAGGCAACACCGCGATTGACGGGGCCACTTGTTCGATTCGATTAGGCGCCGAAAATGTCCAGATTCTTTACCGGAGAACCGCGGAAGAAATGACAGCCTATGATTTTGAATATGAATTTGCCAAACTGGACGGTGTCGAGTTCCGTTGGTTAACAGCACCAAAAAGGATTATCAGCGATGAGAATCGGAAAGTTACAGGAATTGAATGCTGCAACATGAAGCTCGCGGAACCGGAAGCAGACGGACGAAGAAGACCAATTCCCGTTGAAGGATCGGAGTTTGTAATCCCGGTAGATGCTGTTGTGAAAGCGAACGGGCAATCAAGACATCATGAGTTGATTAATTCACTTGGTCTTGAGCACGATCGCGGGGTTGTCAAAGTGAATCAGGAAACCCGGCAAACATCCAATCCGAAAATATTTGCCTGCGGCGATATTATTTTTGGAAAAGGAAAAGGCGAAGCTATGGTCGTGACTGCTGCCCAGCAGGGAAAAGAGGTGGCTGCAGCGATTCATAAACAGTATTTGGCCGTTGGCACCGTCCATTAAATATTTTTCAGGGGGAAATGAGATGGCTGATTTACGAATTAACCTGGCAGGGATTCAATCACCTAATCCATTCTGGCTGGCCTCAGCGCCGCCGACGAACTCAGGCTATCAGGTCCAAAGAGCCTTTGAAGCAGGCTGGGGCGGGGCAGTGTGGAAAACACTGGGGGATCCAATTCTCAATGTTTCATCGCGCTTTGCTGCAATTAGCTTTAATGGCCAAAGAGTGTCCGGTTTTAATAATATCGAACTGATAACTGACCGGCCGTTGGATGTTAATTTAAAGGAAATCTATGAAACGAAAAAGAGATTTCCTAATCATGCCATCATCGCCTCGTTAATGGTGGAACCTAAACAGGAAAAGTGGCATGAAATTGTTAAACGAGTAGAGGATGCAGGGGTGGATGGGCTCGAACTGAACTTCGGCTGTCCGCACGGAATGGCGGAACGCGGGATGGGTTCGGCCTCCGGGCAGGTCCCAGCATTGGTGGAACGGCAAACCTGCTGGGTTAAAGAAGTCGCAAAAACGCCTGTGATTGTCAAATTAACACCAAACATCACGGATATTACCGCCACGGCTGAAGCCGCCTGTACAGGCGGAGCAGATGCCATCAGCATGATTAATACCATTAACAGTCTGATGGGGGTTGACCTTGACACTTGGAATACTATTCCACATGTGGCCGGGAAAGGGGCACACGGCGGTTATTGCGGTCCGGCAGTGAAGCCCATCGCCTTAAACATGGTCGCGGAATGTGCAAGACATCCGCATATTAATGTGCCGATTTCAGGCATCGGCGGTATTTCCAATTGGAAGGATGCTGTTGAGTTTATGCTGATGGGAGCGACCGGTGTGCAAATTTGTACCGCGGCGATGCACCATGGATTCCGGATTGTTGAAGACATGGTTGAAGGGCTGAATAACTATCTGGACAGCAAAGGAATTGCAGCAGTAACCGATATCATTGGTAAATCCGTTCCGAAATATTCAGATTGGGGCAATCTCGACCTCAATTACAACATTGTTGCGAAAATTAATGCAGATGTCTGCATCAATTGCAATAAATGCCATATCGCCTGCGAGGACACATCCCACCAGTGTATTGATATGCTGACGGATGCCAATGGGAAAAGGTATCTCAAAGTCAGGGAAGAGGACTGCGTTGGTTGTAATTTGTGTTCCATTGTCTGCCCTGTTGAAGGGGCAATCGATATGGTTGAAGCACTGCGGGAGCTTCCGCCAATGACATGGAATGAGCGTCAGGCCGCCTTAAGAATTGCATCGGAATGCAAGGCAGATATTACAAAGTAACGATGAGGAGGAAATGGCGAAATGAAAAAAATAATTAAAAATGGCACAATTGTAACCGCAACCGATACCTTTCAAGGAGAGCTTTTAATTGAGGATGGAAAAATTACGCAGATTGGCACGAATTTAACAGCCCTTGGAGCGGAGGTCATCGATGCGAAAGGCTGTTTTGTTTTCCCAGGAGGAATTGATCCTCATACGCATTTAGATATGCCTTTTGGCGGAACGGTCACGAAGGATGATTTTGAAACAGGGACGATTGCTGCGGCCTTTGGGGGGACCACATCCATTATTGACTTCTGCCTGACGAATAAGGGTGAGCCCCTGAAGAATGCCATTCAAACCTGGCATGATAAATCGAAGGATAAAGCCGTCATTGATTACGGGTTCCACCTTATGATTTCCGAAATGAACGAAAATGTTCTAAATGAACTGCCGCAGGTAATCACGGAGGAAGGAATCACTTCATTTAAAGTGTTTATGGCATATAAAAATGTGTTTCAGGCCGATGATGAAACCTTATTTAAAACGCTTGTCACTGCAAAAGATCTTGGTGCACTGGTTATGGTGCATGCTGAAAATGGTGACGTGATTGACTATTTGACAAAGAAAGCACTTGCCGAGGGAAAAACGGAGCCGATTTATCATGCTTTAACAAGACCGCCGGAATTAGAGGGAGAGGCAACCGGCCGTGCCGCAAGATTTGCCGGGCTGGCTAATTCGCAGCTTTATGTTGTGCATGTTTCCTGTGCCGATGCTGTTGAAAAAATTGCTGAAGCCCGCAGTAAAGGCTTCGATGTGTGGGGAGAAACCTGCCCGCAATATCTTGTCCTGGATCAAAGCTGTTTAGAGAAACCGAATTTTGAAGGGGCTAAATATGTCTGGTCTCCGCCGCTTCGGGAAAAATGGAACCAGGATGTTCTTTGGAATGCATTGAAGAGCGGTCAGCTGCAAACTCTGGGTTCTGATCAATGCTCATTTGACTATAAAGGTCAAAAGGATTTAGGGCGCGATGATTTTACCAAGATACCGAATGGCGGTCCAATCATTGAAGACCGGATGACGATTTTATTTTCTGAGGGGGTGAAAAAAGGACGTATTAGTCTGAATCAGTTTGTCGACATCACCTCTACTCGGATTGCAAAGCTGTTTGGATTATTCCCGAAAAAAGGCACGATTGCAATTGGCGCAGACGCCGACCTTGTTATCTTTGACCCAAATGTGGAACGAATTATTTCAGCGGAAACTCATCATATGGCCGTTGATTATAATGCGTTTGAAGGAATGCAGGTTACAGGCGAACCAGTTTCCGTTTTGGTCCGAGGTGAATATGTCGTCCGCGACAAGCAGTTTGTCGGCAAGCCGGGTTCCGGCTGCTATTTGAAGCGGGCGAAATATCGCTCCAGCACACCAGTAAACGAAGGAGAAACATTATCCATATAGAACAATTCATGCACACAATCCACCAATGATCGAACTCCTTTAGCTGCCCTGTTAATATTGGCTTTTGCTCCGTTTTAATAAAGCCTTTGTTAAACTTGTCTTTTGATCTCCGCTCCAGTCCATGCGCCGTTAAACGTCCGATTCCGCTTTTCTTTTTCTGGCGGTTAATTGAATTGAGGGATGTTACATTCTAGTGGATCAAACTAAAAAGGAGTGTTCAAATGAAAAAAAGCCATTTAAAATCACCTGATTTATTACCGATTCAACAGAAGGATAGGAAAATCACCAAATTAGGTTATTCATTTATGTGGGTTGGAATGGTTGTCGTTCTTGCCACCTTTGCCATTGGCGGTGCGGGAGTCATCAATTTATCTTTGCCTTGGGTAATCCTTGCAACCGTGATCGGAAGTTTGGCTATAGGGTTTTTCATATCCCTTATTGCTGATATCGGTATCGAACATGGATTGTCCTTCCCCGTTTACATGAGGGCCCCGTTTGGGACCATCGGAACACATATCCCTTCGATAACCCGCGGTGTAGCTGCTTCGATGTGGTTTGGGATTAACACCTATTTCGGTGCGACAGCGATGAACGGTATTTTAAATATTTTATTTGGCTTTGACAATTGGTTCGTTTGTTTCCTCATTTTTGCAGTCGTTCAATTAGTTAACACTGCACTCGGAATTAAATCGATTGAGCGGTTTGCCGATTTGGCCGCACCAATCATTCTGATTATTTCATTGTGGATGTATGTGTCGCTAACGGACCAGGCACAAGCAGCAGGAAGAGACGTATGGAGCTGGGTGGATTCACCAGTTACAGGCAGCGCCGCGTTTTCTGCATTCCTGGTTGTTATTTTTAGTAATATGGGCTTCTGGGCGACATTGAGTGCTGATATTCCGTCGATTTCCCGTTTTATCAAAGCACCGGTTAATGAAAAGAACTGGTTCAAGCGGAATAAGGGTTCATTAATCGGAAACCTTATTGCCATGCCGTTAACGCAGACCTTTATGATTATTATCGGGGCAGTTTCCTATATTGCAGTATTAAATTATGACCCGGTAGTCGCTCTGCAAAAAGCAGCAGGCGGTTTTATCCTGGCCGTCTTACTATTAATGATTGTCTTAGCCCAGTGGTCAACGAATACGGCGGCAAACGTTGTCCCTGCAGCAACCATATTCTCCAACGTTGGCGGGCCAAAGTTTCCGTTCTGGGCAGGTGTTATCACTGCCGGGATTGTCGGAACAATCGTTCAGCCATGGAAGCTGTTCGGTATTATTATTCCGATTCTTCTCATTGTCGGGGGAATATTATCGGCTATTGTTGGGATTCTTTTTGCCGATTATTATTTGCTGCGGAAAAGACGTGTAAATGTTCCAGAATTATACGAGGACCATGGCCAATATAAATATATGGGCGGAGTGAATCTAGCAGGGTTTATTGCCTGGATAATCGGCGGCACGGCTTCTTACTTTGTGCCAAACTATGGATTTTTAGTCGGGTTCCTTGCAGGAGCAGCCATCTATTATGTTCTTGCAAAATACTGGTGGTTCCAAAAGTATAAGCAGGCTGAAATTGAAGACCCAAGTGATGAGAAGTATTTGGGAATATCTGTTGGCCGCGATTGGGTTATTGAAGATAAAGCCTTTGAGCCTGTATTAGAGGAAATTCCTAATAATGTAGATTTATATTAGCGAAGAGGTGAGATTGAATGTCTGACTATCAACAATTTCTCGATGAACGGGACAGTATTGATTTTCTCATCCAAAAAGGTTATCGGATTATCGGGGTTTATGAGCATTTAAATGGGGCCAATGTCCATTTCTCAGAGCCCAATGGAAATGTCACGGAAACTTTGCTGATTGGAACGGCAAACGGGAGGAAATATTTTTCCAGTCTGCTGATCAAGCAGAATCAGGAAATAAAATAATTGGCCAGAAAAGGATTGGTCGAAACCGCCAATCCTTTTTCTGCAAAGTTCAGAGGTGTGCCAAGCTATGAAGGAACATTTTCCCTTAAAGGTTCTGGATATTTTAAATCGAAAACACTTTGAAAACACCCTTGTCATTGCAGGCCGGGATGGTTTACAGCGAATTGTAAAATGGGTCCATGTCGTGGAAGCTTCAAGTATTAGAAATCTGTTAAAGGGTCATGAGCTTATATTAACGACAGGCATATCCTGGAAGAATAACACGAGTTTGTTTGGAACGATGGTAAAAGAGTTTATCGAAAATGATACAGCAGGTTTATGCATTGAAATGGGAACATGTCTTAGCAAAATTCCAGAAGAAGTGATTGAAATTGCTAATGAACATCATTTTCCAATTGTTATTTTTCAACAGGAAGTTCCTTTTGTTGAGATTACGCAGGACATTCACTCCTTGATTATTAATCAGCAATATCAGAAGATTACCGACCTGGAAAATTACTCGCAAAGCCTAAACAAACGTCTGCTGACCATTGAAAGCTATGAGGAGATTTTACAGTTCATTTTTTCTGCCCTGGATTTCCAAATTATTTTTCGCTTAAAAAACGAGGAGTACGAGTTTGTACCAGAAATCAGCCTTCATGAACGAAGCCTCATTAATAATCAGCTTTCTGAAGCAAAAAAGGCAGGCAGTGACCATATCTCGATATCTCCGATCTTTTTGTTTGGTCAGGAATATGCAGAGCTTGCCATTTATTCAAAGGATATCCCCATCAGCGAATATGACTTATTGCTGCTGGACCGGACGGCAACAGCATTAGCTCAGCATTTGCTTAGAGATTTATATGTTGAGGAAAAGAGACGGGCTGAGGAATTTGAATGGCTCCACGGCTGGCTTGAGGGGGAACATTCACTTGAAAGTATCAATGAATATCTGGCAGAGAACGGGACTAAACCAATTTCAAATGATGCAGTTGTTTTAATTACTAAACTTTTTCCAGTAAAGGATAAATTGAGTCATGATGTCACTTATTTAAAATTATTGTACCGGTCTGTATTCGAACAAAACGGTTTCGCCGTTTTCATTGTTGAAAAAAGAAATGAATTGACATTCATTCTTTTGAATAACCGTGCAAAAAAGAATATAAAGGAGAGGATTAAAAGAGCGATTGAATTGATCCAACATTCGGAGTTTATTAGAAAACAAAGAGCGGCAAATCTTTTTTTTGCGGTTGGCAGGTTGACAAATTCATTTATAGAAGTACATAAAAGCTATCAAACAGCCAAGGAGACAGTACGGATTCAGCAAAAAATGACCAAGAGTCAAATCTGCCATTTTTATGAGGATTTACACTTATACCGGCTTATTTCCCAGATGAGAAAGTACACCGATCTGCAGGAACTTGCCTCGGAATATCTCCAGCCGGTGATACAGTATGATCAAAAATATAATGGAAAGCTGCTGAAGACTCTAAAAGTCTATTTGGAATGTAACGGTTCGAAGCAGGAAACATCTAACCGCCTCTATATTGTTAGACAGACATTGTACCACCGCCTTCAAAAGCTGGAAAGTCTGCTTGGCGAGGATTTTATGGAACATGAAAAACGGGTCGCGATTGAATTCATGCTGCTTGTACATGATTACCTCTCAACAGTTAAGTCCGAACATGTTCGATAAATAAGCAAATAAAGGGATATGCAAATTGTCGAATAATTGGCATCTGCCATTTTACAGCATGTCTAATGAAAGCTCTTTGCAGATACGGGATAATAGGTCTATAAAATTTCTCTAAAAAATAATATTTTTTAAGGGGGAAAAAGAATGAGTGCCATAAAAAACGATACGGCTGTTTTAAAAAATTTTATCAATGGTAAATGGGTTACTGCACTCAGCCAGCAAACACTTGATGTTCCGAATCCCGCGACAAATGAATTGTTAGCCAAGGTGCCGGTTTCCACAAAAGAGGATGTGGATTTAGCGGTTGCAGCCGCTATGGAAGCCTTTAAAGTGTGGAAAAAGGTACCTGTGCCGAAGCGGGCGCGAATCCTCTATAAATATCATTATCTATTAACGGAAAACCATGCTGATTTGGCGAGGCAGATTGTCCAGGAAAATGGCAAGGCCTACAAGGAAGCTTTTGGGGAGGTGCAAAGGGGAATAGAATGTGTCGAATTTGCCTGCGGAGCACCGACATTAATGATGGGTGAAGTCCTTTCAGGAATTGCAGAGGAAATTGATTCAGAAATGTTCAGGTATCCATTGGGTGTGGTTGGCGGGATTACTCCATTTAACTTCCCGATGATGGTACCGCTTTGGATGTTCCCGTTAGCCGTTGCCTGTGGAAACACCTTCGTGTTAAAGCCTTCTGAACGGACACCGATCTTGGCAAATCGCTTGGCAGAACTGTTTGCAGAAGCCGGTGCACCTGAGGGGGTATTAAATGTTGTTCACGGTGCACATGATGTTGTCAATGGTCTCCTTGAGCATAAAGATATAAAGGCGATTTCCTTTGTCGGCTCCCAGCCGGTAGCAAAGTATGTCTATGAGCGCGCGGCTGCCGAGGGCAAGCGGGTCCAAGCCCTTTCTGGAGCGAAAAATCATCATATTGTCATGCCTGATGCCGATATGGATAAGGCGGTTCAGCATATTATTAGTTCCACATTTGGCAGTGCCGGTCAGCGCTGCATGGCCTGCAGTGCGGTTGTGATCGTTGGTGATAATGAGCGGTTTGTAAAGAAGCTAAAGGAAAAAGCAGATGAATTAACAATTGGCAATGGAATGGATGAAGAGGTGCTGCTGACACCAGTCATTCGTAAGGTGCACCGTGATAAAGTGCTTGGCTATATTGAAAAGGGAGTAGAAGAAGGGGCAGACTTAATCCGCGATGGCCGCAGAGAAATGAGTGAGCTTCCGGAAGGTAATTTTTTAGGACCAACCATTTTCGATCATGTGACACCTGAGATGACGATTGCCAAGGATGAAATTTTTGCCCCGGTATTGAGCCTTTTAAGGGCAAAAGATCTTGATGAAGGATTGGAATATATCCGTAAATCCAGATATGGTAATGGCGCAACGATATATACGAACAATGCCCAAGCAGTGCGGCAGTTCCGTGAAGAAGCGGATGCCGGCATGCTTGGGATAAATGTCGGCGTTCCGGCAACGATGGCATTTTTCCCTTTTTCGGGCTGGAAGGATTCCTTCTACGGCGACCTCCATGTTAACGGAAAAGACGGTTTAAACTTCTATACCCGCAAGAAAATGATCACCTCTAGATTTGACGCTTAACAAGGGAAGCTGTCATTTAATAGAATTGGAGGAAAAGAAAATATGGTTCAAACAGGGAAGTCTCCTGAAAAACTGCTTGAGCAGGATCATCGCTATGTTTGGCATGCAATGAAGCCTTATAATCCCAAGGCGACAATTGTGGCGGAGAAGGCGGAAGGTTCATGGGTGACAGATACGGCTGGCAGACGGTATTTAGATGCAATGGCGGGGCTTTGGTGTGTGAATGTTGGTTACGGACGGGAGGAGCTCGCGAAGGCGGCATATGAGCAATTGAAGGAAATGGCCTATTTCCCCCTTTCGCAAAGCCATGTTCCCGCTATTAAACTAGCAGAGAAGCTGAATGAAATGCTTGGTGATGAGTATGTCATCTTTTTCTCGAACAGTGGTTCGGAAGCAAATGAAACGGCATTTAAGCTTGTCAGGCAATTTCATCAACAAAGAGGAGAACATAACCGTTTTAAAATTGTTTCCCGGTACAGAGGCTACCACGGCAATTCCATGGGTGCTTTAGCTGCCACCGGCCAAGCCCAAAGAAAATTCAAATACGAGCCGCTAGCCCCAGGCTTCATTCATGTCTCACCACCTGATTCCTACCGAGATGATATAAATGTTGCAGACCCAAGAGAACTCTCTTCCATTAAGGAAATTGATCGGACGATGACATGGGAGCTTAGTGAAACGATTGCCGCAATGATCATGGAACCGATTATTACCGGCGGAGGTGTGCTTGTGCCGCCGGATGGTTATATGAAGGCAGCGAAGGATGTTTGTGAAAAGCATGGTGCTCTCTTGATTGTTGATGAAGTCATCTGCGGTTTTGGCCGTACCGGCAAGCCGTTTGGCTTCATGAACTATGGTGTGAAGCCTGATATCATTACAATGGCAAAGGGAATTACCAGTGCCTATCTGCCGCTTTCGGCAACAGCAGTGCGAAAAGAGATTTACGAGGCGTTTAAAGGAACAGAGGAATACGATTATTTCCGCCACGTCAATACCTTTGGAGGAAATCCCGCAGCCTGTGCCCTTGCCCTGAAAAATCTCGAAATAATGGAAAAAGAGAACCTGTTTGACCGCTCTCGGGATTTAGGTGCACTGGTGTTAAATAATTTAACAAATCTCCTTCAGGATCATCCATATGTAGGAAATGTCCGGGGAAAAGGACTTCTGATTGGAATTGAATTAGTAAGGGATAAGAGTACAAAGGAACCACTGGAACCCGGGATTGTCAATCAGGTTATTACCTTTTGCAAAGAAAAAGGCATTATTATTGGAAAAAATGGTTCGACCGTTGCCGGCTGCAATAATGTCCTGACATTGGCACCGCCATTAAATATTGAGGAAGAGGATTTGACCTTTTTAACGAAAACACTTACAGAGGCACTCAAGGAAATAATCTGACAAGAAGAGAGCGCTAGTCTTTACAATTTGTAAATGACCAGTGCTCTTTTATTCATGAAGGATTGCTGGGCCGCATTTGTTCCGGAGTAAAACGTTGAAATCATAAATGAAAAATTAGGTGAGACTTCTGCCCAGTACGTGCATATGATTGTACAAAGCGGAGATACAAATCGGACCAAATAGGGAACAACTCTTATTCAATTGGTAAAAAAACTGCTGCAGAGCGCTATTAGAAAGGGGGGGATGAAACAGAAATGGATAAAGAAAAAATAAAAGAAATAGTCGAGGAGATTGTGAGAAATACGCTGCAGCAGGGAAAGAGGATTCCAATCGCCGCTTCCAACCGGCATATCCATTTATCACCGGAGCATGTTGAAAGGCTTTTTGGACGAGGGTATCAACTAACAAAACTAAAAAATTTATCACAACCCAATCAGTTCGCCGCTAAAGAAACCGTTACCTTAATCGGACCAAAGGGCAAAATACCTAACGTTCGCGTTCTTGGCCCGGCACGGGGCAGCACCCAAGTGGAGGTTTCCTTGTTTGATGGCTTTACATTAGGTGTTAAACCGCCGATCCGCAACTCCGGCGATATTAAAGGTTCTGAACCGATCACTATACAAGGGCCTCGCGGACAGGTCATGATTCAGGAGGGCGTGATTGCAGCAGCACGCCATATTCATATGCACACAAGTGATAGCGAGGCGTTCGGGGTAGGTGAAGGAGATATCGTTCAGGTGAAAATGGATGGTCCACGGGGTGTTATTTTTTCAAATGTATTAATCCGTGTATCACCGAAATATAAGCTCGAGATGCATATTGACCTTGATGAAGCCAATGCAGCCAACCTGAAAAATGGACAGCTTGGAGAAATTATTGCCATCGAGAGAAAAGAGAATGATTCTGGGAGGTGATGCCGATGAATGTGGAAACAAGAATAAAAATGATTGTCAGGCAGGTCCTCGAAGCATATTTGAAGGAACAAATCCAAGATAAGGAGAAAACGTCCATCGCCATCCTTCTGGGCTATCAATCCCGCAATCCCGAAGGTATTTTGGAAGCTGTTACACAAATCATCAAATCCTATCATGTTCGGCTGATTATATCAAAAGATTGGCTCTGGGCTGTTCAGGAGCTGCAAATAAATTCATATGTATTAATAGAGGATACAACAAAGTCCGAACTCCTTAACATCGTGGAGAGTTCCACTGTTCTCGCTGTGCCCGTTGCATCGTACCACATGCTTTCGAAACTTGCCTTAACGATCGATGATGAGCTGGCAGTATGGCTTGCCATCCAATACCAATTGCTTGGAAAGAGGCTGGTTATGGCGAAGGATGAAGTTGAGCCTGATGTCTATCAGCAAATCCATGCACCGCATACCGTCCTTGAACGCATTCAAAGCTATATCCTCCAGATCCAAGCTGCTCAAGTGAAGTGGGTTCCGCTCCTGAGCCTTAAGCAATCTATTGGGGAACAGTATGATTCTTACCAAGACAAGCAATCCCTCATTCTTGCAAAGCATGTAGAAAAAGCATGGCATGATGGACTGAAGGAAATTATTGTTCCGCCAAAAGCCATGATGACCCCGGCTGCGCGAGATTTAGCAATGGAAATGAAGATACAAATTAACAAAAACCGCTCCTTGAAAGGAGGGACATAATGATCATTTGCAAAGTGGTCGGTTCCATTGTCTCCACTACGAAAGCAGAGAAACTAAAAGGAAAAAAACTTCTGATTGTTCAGCCGCTCGATATGAAAACCATCGAAGAAGACGGCAAACCAGTGGTTGCCATTGATACGGTCGGCTCAGGTGCCGGCGAGGTTGTGCTGCTGGTCAGCGGAAGCTCGGCCAGACAAACGGAAATCACAAATGGTGTCCCAGTTGATGCGTCAATCGTTGGGATTGTCGATCAAATTGAAATTCAAGGCGCAATGACCTTTAAAAAAGGAGGCAACTAAGTTTGCAAATTACCGAAAACGATATTAGAAAATTGGTCAAACAGGCTTTGAGGCAATTACAACAAGACGAGCCTCTGGCCGGCCCTGCTGCTTCTCAGTCAGAGATTTACTATGGCTGCGGCGTGTTTGCAACTGTTGATGAAGCGGCCCAGGCAGCAAGTACGGCATGGGAAAAATTGCGGAAGCTTTCAGTCGCAACGAGAAGAAAAATGATTGAAAATATGCGGGAATTTAGCAGAAAACATGTCGAAGAATTGGCCGCTCTCGCTGTTGAGGAAACAGGGTTAGGAAGAGTGGAAGATAAGATTGCCAAGATTCTTTTAGCGGCGAACAAAACGCCTGGTGTCGAAGACTTGGAAAGCATTGCATTTTCAGGCGATGACGGTTTAACCCTTGTGGAATATGCACCGATCGGGGTTTTTGGTTCAATCACACCATCCACAAACCCAGCAGCGACCATCATTAACAATTCAATATCACTAATAGCTGCAGGCAACACAGTTGTTTACAACCCCCATCCTAGTGCAAAACGTGTGTCAATTAAAACGATGCAGCTTTTAAATCAGGCGATTACAGCGGCGGGAGGTCCGGAAAATTGCTTAGCTTCGGTAGCGGCGCCAAATCTTGAAACCTCTGCAAAGGTAATGAACCATCCGAAAGTGAATGCTTTAGTCGTAACAGGCGGGGGCCTTGTCGTGAAAGCTGCTATGGCAGTTGGCAAAAAAGTCATCGCTGCCGGTCCGGGAAATCCTCCGGTCGTCGTCGATGAAACAGCAATTATCTCACAGGCAGCTGCCGATATTGTCAAAGGTGCAAGCTTTGATAACAACGTTTTATGTACCGCCGAAAAAGAAGTCTTTGTTGTTGAGCAAGTGGCTAATGCCTTGAAAGCTGAAATGGTCAAGCATGGTGCCATTGAGCTAAAAGGCTTCCAGCTTGAAAAGCTGCTCGAAAATATCTTAGTGAAAAAGGACAATCGGTGTTATCCAAACCGGGACTTTATCGGGAAAGATGCATACGTGATTTTACAAAAAGCCGGCATTCAGGCAAGTTCAGATTTGAAGCTGATTATTGTAGAAACAACTAAGGATCACCCATTGGTTATGACAGAAATGTTAATGCCTGTTCTGCCAATTGTCAAAGTGCCAGATGTTGACAAAGCAATCGAACTTGCTGTCATTGCTGAAAAAGGCAACCGCCATACAGCGATTATGCATTCACAAAATATCACCAACATGACAAAAATGGCTCAGGAAATTCAAGCAACTATTTTTGTGAAAAATGGACCATCAGTTGCCGGTTTAGGCTTTGAAAGTGAAGGATTCACGACACTTACCATTGCCGGACCTACGGGTGAAGGCTTAACCAGTGCTAAAACCTTTA
This sequence comes from uncultured Neobacillus sp., assembly GCA_964400595.1. Lineage (GTDB taxonomy): Bacteria > Bacillota > Bacilli > Bacillales > Cytobacillaceae > Neobacillus. The sequence goes on from CAYNUT010000004.1 coordinate 75,175, forward strand.
CGCGCCAGCGCCGCTGTGTCTTAGTAGATGGCTTAAGAATCATATAGTGAGGTGGGTTTATTGGCAAATTCTAAAGAAGAGGATGAAGCCGCTTCACGAGAAAAAACAAAATCAGCAGACATGAAAGGAGGAAATAAAATGGGGCAAGAAGCATTAGGAATGATTGAGACAAAAGGATTGGTAGGAGCAATAGAGGCGGCAGACGCCATGGTAAAAGCTGCGAACGTTACGTTAGTTGGCAGAGAGCTTGTTGGTGCAGGTATTGTAACGGTTATGGTCCGCGGTGATGTCGGCGCAGTAAAAGCATCAACTGAAGCGGGGGCTGAAGCAGCACAGCGCGTTGGTACACTTCTTTCAGTACATGTAATTCCACGTCCAAACGGTGATGTGGAAGGAATCCTGCCAAAGGCTGAATACGGGGAAGCCAAATGAAAAAAGTTGCGTTAGGGAGTGACCATGGCGGCTACGAACTGAAAGAAAAATTAAAAGGCTATTTAACAGAATTAGGCTATGAATATCTTGATTTTGGCGGCAAGGCTAAAGTGTCAGTTGATTATCCTGATGTTGCCTTTTTGGTCGGGGAAACGGTCGCAACCAACGATGACTATGTGGGCATCATGATCGACGGCGTCGGCGTTGGCAGCGGCATGGTACTAAATAAAATACCGGGTATCCGTGCCGGAGTTTGCTGGGATTTGTCTTCCGTAATCAACAGCCGCGAGCATAATAACGCAAACGTTTTATCAATCGGAGGCCAATTTATCGGGGAAGGTCTGGCAAAGCAATTGGTTAAAGCCTGGCTGGAAACAGATTTTGCAGGGGGACGCCATGACCGGCGCGTGACAAAAATCATGGAAATTGAAAGCCGTTATTTAGGTAGGTAATTTTTTTAAATAGATTTCTAGAAAGCAGGTAATCCGATGTTTGCAGGCAAAGTGATTGGAAATATGGTTTGTACACATAAAGCCGACAATTTAAAAGGGCTCAAGCTTCTGATTGTCCAGCCTGTGGATGACCAGCTGAAAAGTAGAGGCAAACCACTAGTGGCTATAGACACGATTGGACAATCAGGCGAAGGTGATCTCGTTTACTTGGCAAAAAGTAAGGAGTCATCCATTTCACTGAATAAAGAGTTGGTCCCGTCAGATGCCGGGATTCTAGGAATTATCGACTGTTATTACGTAAATCGAATGGAGGAATAATGAATGAGCAATGCATTAGGAATGATTGAAACGAAAGGTTTGGTAGGTGCAGTTGAAGCAGCAGACGCGATGACAAAGGCGGCAAACGTTACTTTGCTTGGGAAAGTAAATATTGGCGGCGGTTTGGTTTGTGTGATGGTTCGGGGGGATGTCGGCGCCGTTAAAGCAGCAACAGAAGCAGGTGCTGAAGCAGCTCAGCGTGTTGGCGAATTCTTATCTGTACACGTTATTCCAAGACCGCACTCAGACATTGAGAAAATTCTTCCACAAGTAAAATAATGAAACTGGCAAAAGTGATTGGTAATATCGTATCTACGATTAAAACGCATAGCCATCAAAATAAAAAAATCATGGTTGTGGTTCCGGTAGATGTAAAAGGAAAGGAAATCGGTGATCCAATCATCGCGTTTGATCGGTTCCATGCCGGTATGGGCGATTATGTCCTGTTGCTTGAAGAAGGCGGATCCGCACGTGATATTTTAGAGGATCCAAAAGGCTCCTTTGATGCAGTCATTGCCGGGATCGTTGATCGACTAGAATAATGCGGGGTGAACAGAATGCAAATTGAAGCATTGGTAGAACAAATTACCAATCAAATAATGCAGCAATTTACTAATAAACAAGAATTGAAAGAGGTTAAACCAACTGTCTCGGAAACTGTAAACTATAAAGAAGGTCCATCCTCAACCATCATTACCAGCCCTGCAGTAGCCCGCATGATTGACCATACTTTATTAAAACCGGAAGCGACAAAGGAGCAGATTATTAAGCTTTGTGATGAAGCAAAGCAACATAAATTTGCGACTGTCTGCGTAAATCCGTTTTGGGTGTCAACAGCTGCGAAAGAATTAAAAGGTTCTGGACTTGGCATAACGACGGTTGTCGGCTTCCCGTTAGGCGCAACCAGCACATTTGTCAAAAACGCTGAAACACGCGATGCCATCGCAAATGGTGCTACAGAAATTGATATGGTGATCAATATCGGGGCGCTTAAATCTGGTGATTTCGAAACCGTGAAAAAGGACATTGAGGGTGTTGTGTTAGCGGCAAAAAGCTGCGCCATAGTTAAGGTCATTATCGAATCAGGTCTTCTTGAAAATGAAGAAAAGACAAAAGCCTGTATTTTAGCGAAAATGGCTGGTGCTGATTTCGTGAAAACATCCACCGGATTTGGACCTGGCTGTGCGACTGCAGAAGATATTAAGTTAATGCGTGAAGCAGTTGGTCCTGAAATGGGAGTGAAAGCATCTGCTTGTGTGAGAGATTTGGACACTGCAAGAAAGCTGATCCTGGCTGGTGCCACCCGCATTGGCACCAGCTCCAGTATCGCGATCGTTTCCGGCAGTAAAGGAACCAGGTATTAATATGCGCTGATTATTTAAATAGTTCATTAAAAAAAGACCGTAAAGGTCTTTTTTTGAATACAGATTGTCGAGAAAGGGTATTTTTCTCGGCAATTTGTTAATCTGTCAAAATCTAAATACCAAATTTATTGATTGTCCCTGAGAATGGGACTGTTGATTTCCGCTCCTGGCACTCGCTTTCCGCGGGGAGGTCCTGAAGCCTCCTCGGCGCTGGGGCCTGCGGGGTCTCCAGTGACCTCTCTAT
>CAYNUT010000005.1:0-68097 GCA_964400595.1 uncultured Neobacillus sp.
TGATATGTTGGTTTTTCGTTTGCTTGCGGATATAATCAATCACTCTTCTTTTAATAATCACTTCAGAAAAACTTAGTAACGAGTTTCCGCGCTCTTTTGAATATTTTTCAATTGCCTCATTAAATGCGATCAAGCCTATGCTAAATTCATCGTCTGTATCATATATATAGCGTTTGCAAACAGATGAGACTGTTTTTGCAATAAATGGTTTATAGGCTTCAATTACTTCATTTAACAGTGCCGTATCACCTTGTTGAATGAGACTGACACTTTCTTCTAATGTTCTTTTTTTCTTCTTGGTCATAAACAATAAACCCAGCATATGCTCACCTCTATTCGACCAATTATAACATACGATTGTTACATTGGACTTTGTGGGGGTTAAGCATTTTGAAAAAGATAGCTCCAATAATGACTATCTTTTCCTGTTTATTGTTTCACTACATAGTTACGAATCACTTTTAATGGTTTTGGGGGTTATAATAAATTTTTCCCAACAAAAAAAGCTTCACGCCAGGTTTCCCGGTTTGAAGCTTTATTTGCATTCTTTCACAGTCAGCAAAAATTTAATGCTCAATCCAATTAACAGCCCAGGAATTAAAAACAGCATTGGTAAAAAGACAGGTCCAGGGTGAATCGTAAAAATTGTGATTTTCGGAGAAAGCATTAAACCGACCGTTACAAAATAGGCACCAAAAACAAATGGAAGATAGGAATATTTTTCCTCAGCAGGCATTGCGGACCGATAACCATCCCAAAGGGAAAACATATAGATGCATGGATAAAACATGAGCCATTGATAATTGATAACCGCCTCCGCATATTCGATTTCACCCAAAAAGCTGAACATAATCGCCTGATTAAAGCGGCTCTGGACATTCATCAAAAATTCCAGCAGAACAAACAATACCCCTTTAATATATCGGCCCATCAGCAATTGGCTGAACCCTGGGAAAGCAATATTCCATAAAACAGCTTCCAATTTATCAATTTTTTTCATTGGACAATCCCGCTTTTCTCAGGCATTTTTAGAGCTAAAACTTCATCTTTTAGCTTATCCAGTCTGATACTAAAAAACGCAGGAACTTCCAGCACTCAAAAAATTATCCCAAATATCAGTTTTTCTTTAATAGAGTTAAATAGCTTTTAGCAAAACCGAGCCAATTCCTCTTTGTTTTAAAATAACTTTTAAAGAGAGTGAGAAAAAGAGGATACTTATCCTTGTATGGATACCAGTGAATTTCTGTCTTCTTCCTCCCTTTATCTTCAATAATCGATTTTTCATGACAGAATATTTTTAACCCCATTTCCCCATGATACCTGCCCAACCCGCTTTGCTTTGCACCGCCAAAAGGCAGACTGTGATTCGCCACTGTGATTATTGCATCATTAATCACAACTGCACCGGAAACAAGTCTCGATGCTACCCTTCGAGCTTTTTTGATATCACTTGTCCAGACACTTGCATTAAGTCCATATTCAGTATCATTTGCAAGATTGATAACCTCATCCTCATGATCAAACGGAATAACAGGAAGGATTGGTCCGAATGATTCTTCCTGAATAAGCTTCATTTCATGGTTCACATTGGTTAGGACCATTAAGGGGAGGAACATTCCAGGTTTCCACTCCCAAGGTGGAACTCCTGTTTCCAGCACAGCCCCTTTAGTCAAAGCATCATCAAGCTGTTCCTTCACTATTTGAATTTGCCCCGGAAATGTCATCGAACCCACATCATCATTTTCATCTGTTCCATGTCGTAATTTAGATATTTCTTTTTTTAATAATAAAAGAAATTTCTCATAAACTTGTCTTTCAACGTAGAGCCTTTCAGCACTCATACATACCTGCCCGCTATTTGTAAAAGCGGCCCAAGCAGCCCCCTTTGCCGCTCTTTCAATATGTGCATCTGCAAAAACTATCATCGGATCCTTACCGCCAAGCTCTAGCGTGCAGGGAATTAAATTTTTGGACGCAGCTTCCTGAATTACTTTTCCCGTCCGTACAGAGCCAGTAAAAAAGATATAATCAGGTTTTCCAGCTGTAAATGCGGCCCCTACCTCTTTCCCGCCATGGGCAACCTGAATAACCCCTTCAGGAAATCCAGCCTCCCTAAATAAATCCTCCATGCATTTTCCGACAAGCGGCGTTACTTCCGAAGGTTTTAAAATAATACTATTTCCTGCCGCCAACGCACTCACCACTGGAATCATCGCAAGTTGAAATGGATAATTCCACGGGGAAATAACTAGTACAACTCCCCTTGGCATATACTCGACATACGACTTTTTACCGATTAACAGAATCGGTGTCGTCACTTTTTTTCTCTTAAGGATATTTTCCGCGTGCCTGCATATATGTTCAATTCCATCAAGGGTCGGCATAATATCTGCTATGAGGGCTTCCGGCAAAACTTTCCCCGTATCAGCCGCAATTATTTTAGCCACTTCTTCCATCCGCTCGACGATGATTTCCTTTAATCTCCATAAAAACGCAAGCCTTTCGTTCACACTTAGCATACTCCATGCTGTAAAGGCATTTCGCCCTCTTTGATAGAATTGATCAACTTGACTTATGGGTGTTTGGTCAATTACTCCGATTTGCTCACCCGTTGCAGGGGCAATTGCCTTTAGCTTTTCACGAACTGCTTCCATGTTGTTTGCACCCCCTTATAGAATGGTAATGTGATAGCTTGGATTATCCTTTTGTTTTATATAAAATTTAGCCATAGGCTCGATTCCATCCTTAAAGTCTGGGCAAGTAATCCCCGAATCGTTTAAATCAGCTGCTGCTTGGCTGCAATCAAATCGGCCCATCCAAGTGAAATAATCAAGGGCTTCCTTTTCAACACCCAGGTATTTTCTCATCGGTTTAATTGAAAGAAACCATCTGCCAAGTGTTAACGGTATCATCCCTTTTGGTCTTTTATTTAGAAGCTCGCCCATCATCATTTCGTATAATTCCGATGCCCGGTATGGACGGGGATCCGTTAAATGATAGGTTTTACCGGCTCCCTTTTCGGAGAAAGCCAGGTAAGCCGTTGCCTGTATGATATAATCAATCGGAACCAGGTTCACATATGCTTCACCTTTTCCCAATCGCGGAATAATCGGCAAAAACCTCAGCCTTTCCAAAAAGTTCATGATAAAATATGGGCCGTCAAACTTAATTGTTTCACCCGTATGAGAATGGCCTTTGACAATTCCAGGCCGGATAATGGTGACTGGAACATCCTTTTTTATTTTTTCCACCAAAACCTCTGCTTCATATTTTGTTTCTTCATAATGATTTTTAAAGCTCTCCGGTCTGATCAGCTCTGTCTCATATAGAATGCCTTCCCTTTTTCCGACTACATATGCGGTACTGAAATAAATATAACGCTGTAAATTCGGAAGGCCTTTTACCCAATCATTGACATTATTGGTCCCGTTAACATTTACTTTATACGCAATATCACGTGGCACAGCCAAATCGTAAATGGCGGCAAGATGAAATACATGGGTTATTATCTCCTTGACACTTTCCTGTTCACCTGATTTGGACAGCAATCCCTGTTTAGTAATATCCCCCTCGATTATTGTAAAGGAGGACTCCCCCAATCCAAGTTCAGAAAGAATGGCTCGTCGTTCTTTTTCCGCTTTTTCAACCATACCTGGGAGGACAAGAACAAATACCTTCCCTGTAAAATTATTTTTTTCCCATACTTCCCGAATTAATTGATTGCAAATAAAACCCGGAAAGCCCGTGAAAAAATACCCTTTCTCCATTTCATCTCCTCCTTATTTTTACGCTTAGCATGATTGTAATTATTGTAATTTCTGGTAAAAAGATTCGTCCATAGGTAATTAGTCTGAATTTTCTGCATTATTTCAAAATAAAAATAGCGGGAATTCATCCCGCCATATACATTATTCGTGTTGATCCATTGGATTATAAAGCTTAACTGATGGATTTTTCTCTTGGAACCATCGGAGAGCAAAGTCGTTTTCAAATAAGAAAACATAATGGTCATAACGGTCTTTTACTAAAAGACTTCTGGAACTGGATAGGTTCTCATCCACGGCTTCGCCCTCTACCCAGCGGGCAATTTTTGATCCCATTCTTTCCATTAAAACTTCAGCATTGTATTCGTTTTTCATCCGATGCTCAAATACTTCAAATTGCAGCTGACCCACGGCCCCCAATAAATAATCATCCGTTTTCACCGTTTTAAAGAGCTGAATGGCACCTTCCTGAACGAGCTGCTGAATACCTTTGTAAAAGGATTTTTGCTTCATAACATTTTTCGCGGAAACCCTGACATACAATTCCGGAGTAAACTGCGGCAGTCTTTCATATTGGAAGTTATCCTTGCCGCTCGTCAGAGTATCTCCAATTTGGTACGTGCCTGTATCATATAAACCGATGATATCACCGCTTACAGCCTCATCCACCGTACTGCGTTCTTCTGCCATGAAAGAAGTGGACTGAGAAAGCTTCAATTGTTTACCTAACCGCGGAATATTGACCGTCATTCCCCGTTCGAATTTACCTGAACAAATTCTCACAAAAGCGATTCTGTCACGGTGTGCTGGATTCATATTCGCTTGAATTTTAAAGACAAAGCCAGAAAACCGTTCATTCAGAGGATCAATCTCACCAATAGAAGATTGACGCTCTTTCGGTGGCGGAGCAAACTGAAGATACGTTTCCAAAAATGTTTGCACGCCAAAGTTTGTCAGTGCGCTGCCGAAGAATACCGGGGTCAAAGTCCCTGCCGTCACTTTATCCGCTGAAAACTCATTTCCTGCCTCATTTAGCAGCATAATTTCATCCATTGTTTGGCTGTAGAGTCCGGAAGATGTTAACGGATGATTAGGCGCAATCTCTCCTTCATCATTTAACTGGATAAAACGTACATCCTCATCCACGCGGAACTGCTCCACTCGATTGTAATACCGGTCGTATATCCCAAGAAATTCTTTTCCCATGCCAATCGGCCAGTTCATCGGGTACGATTCAATTCCTAGAACTTCTTCCAATTCCGCTAACAGTTCTAGCGGCGGTTTCCCTTGGCGGTCAAGTTTATTCATAAAGGTGAAAATAGGAATCCCCCGCATCCGGCATACTTTAAAGAGCTTTAGTGTCTGCTCTTCAATCCCCTTGGCAGAATCGATAATCATCACGGCACTGTCAACCGCCATCAAAGTTCGATACGTATCCTCACTAAAATCCTGGTGCCCGGGGGTATCCAAAATATTGACACGCTTGCCATCATAGTCAAATTGCATCACACTGGATGTGACCGAAATCCCCCGCTGTTTTTCTATTTCCATCCAGTCACTGGTAGCAAATTTCCCTGTCTTTTTGGCTTTTACAGTTCCGGCATCACGAATGGCACCCCCGAATAATAGCAATTTTTCCGTCAATGTTGTCTTACCGGCATCCGGGTGGGAAATAATCGCAAATGTCCGTCGCGATAATACGTCTTTTTTAAAATCGTTACCCATCATGTCTTCCTCTCTTTTGACAATATAAATTTTGTCCATAACTTCAATCTTATCTTGGAAACGAAAACTTTGCAATATTTCAATGAATCGACATCGATTCTTTCTTTTATCCATCCAGCTAAAAGAATATAATAATAAATACGCATATATTATTAATCATTTACCCGGGAGGAAATATGGATATTTCTAAGATTGACAAGCAGACATTGGATTTGATGGAGAAAGCTTTTTCAACGGTTTTAAATCAAAATAAAGTGCGATACAAAAAAATTGCCATTGCTGAAGAAAAAGACCAATTCGTTTTTTTATATGAAGGAAAAGATGAAAAAGTTCATATTTTTCGCTGGAGCAAAGCATCCAGTCAAGGGGTCAGCATCGGTGTACTTGCACAAAGTGTTCTAATGCCCATCATCCCTCATCTTCGATTGTTATCGTAAATTTTCCAGACACACATACCTATTTATAGATTGTGTGTTTTTTTATGAACTTCAATTCTTCCACCGATTCCCATAACCATTTTTCTGGAAGCTCCTTTATAATAGAATAGGACTCTGTTAAAGGAGATGAAAACATTGAATAAAATCAAAAAGAAACTGTCTAAGCTTATTCCGCTCTCTGCTGCGCTAATAATAATACTTTCAGGCATTATTTATTTTGTTCAAACAACAATTAATGAAGAAGCCATCCCGTTCACAAATGTTGATAAGCTGATAAAAGATCAACACGGGAAAACAGTCATTCTCACCGAACAATCTGATGGAACCATTTATATCGAAGCAGGCAGCACGGAGTATGTCTCCCATGTGCCTCCAAACAGTCAAATGGTTGATAAACTGATAGAAAAATATAATATTGATTACACATATACGACAAGCAGCCGCTTTGGAAAATGGATCATGGGCGGAGCCATTCTGCTGGCAGCTGGTGGGGCATTTGCTCTTCATAAATCCAAGAGAGGCATCAGACTTAACGGCTCCATGAAAAATAGCGTCGCGAAACCCCGTCCCCTTCCTTCCATCAATTTAAATGATGTCGGCGGGCTTGGGGATGAAATGAAAGAGGAAATCCTGCAGACACTTTCAACCCTAAAAGAGCCGGAACGTGCCATTAAATTAGGCATAGAACCGCCAAAAGGAATTTTGTTATACGGGCCTCCGGGAACTGGTAAAACTCTGCTTGCGCAGGCTATTGCCCGCGAATTAAATGCTTCATTCTTTTCAGCAAGCGGTTCTTCATTTAACGAAATGTTTATTGGTGTCGGTGCCAGCCGTGTCCGTTCTCTGTTTCAGTCGGCAAGAAAACAGCGTCCAGCCGTCATTTTCATCGATGAGGTCGACGCCCTGGCCGGCAGAAGAAAAGCACACGGAGGCGAGGAAGCGGAAAAAACTTTAACCGAACTTCTCGTCCAGCTTGATGGCGGCCATTCCAATGATGGCATCTTATTTATTGCGGCTACAAACAGAAGAGATATGCTGGATGAAGCCTTTTTGCGACCTGGAAGAATTGATTTCTCCTTCCATGTTCCGCTTCCAGATACGAAAGGAAGAAGAGAAATCATTGATATACACTGTAAGGGGAAGGCACTTTCGGAGGAAGTTCTCACTTACTTGGATGATTTAGCGGAAAGCACATCCGGCTTCTCTGGAGCTGAACTGCATTCCCTATTCGAAACAGCAAGCAGACGAGCTGTTAGAAACGGTCATGATCAGATACTAAAACAGGACCTTGACTATGCCCTTGATCGAACTATTTTGGGAAGCACTTCCCGTTCCTTACAGGATCATGATACAAAACGAAGAGTTGCCATCCATGAAGCAGGACATGCTATTGTTGCATCCCTTACCAAACCCGGTTCTGTCCGGAAAGCCACAATTATTCCCCGGGGAGAAGCTTTAGGATATGTAGCACCAATTCCAAAAGAGCTGCATTTATCGACGGCCACTGACCTCCTTGACCGTGTGGCAATGATCTTAGCCGGCGGTGTGGCTGAGCGAATGGTTCTTGGTGAACACAGCATCGGTGTTAGCGGTGATGTGCAGCAAGCAAAACAAATTATTGAACAAATGGTTGAAATCGGTATGCTGCAGGACGGCTTTACTTTAACCTTTAGTAAGCAGAAAAAAGAAGTAAAAATGCAGGAGCTATTTGAAAAAGGCCTTGAAAAGGCTGAAAGCTTAATCAACACTTATCAATATCAGTATCAGCAATTAGTTGATGCTTTATTAAGGAAAGAAACATTAGAAGGTTCAGAAGTGGAAGAAATAGTTAGGAATAAATCCCAAGAAGACACCGATTTAATCATTTTTTAAGGAAAAAACAGGTGCAGTAATGAGCACCTGTTTTTCTTTGGATAATTGGAAATATATTTTGGTGGTACACTAATATTGGATTCCACGTAAAAGGAAGTGAAAAGGTGTTCGGAAAAAATACAATTTTGGAAAAAGAGCAGGTTAGATACAATGACGAGGCAAATGATTACATCAATAATCCGCAAAAGACAGAAGGTTTATTAAATAAGGCCATTAAAAAGGCGGGTGAAAAAAAAGGAAATTTAGGAGAAGCGTGGAATAAGCTGCAGCTTTTTATTGAATTAGTGAAAGCTTACACAAAGGGGGAATATAATAATGTCTCTAGAGCCACGATTATTACTGTAATTGGATCCATTCTTTATTTTGTTTCTCCGCTTGATTTAATACCTGATTTCATCTTTGGTCTCGGGATTGTGGATGATGCGGCCGTCATTGGCTTCACCCTAAAAAAAATTTCAGGAGAATTGGATGAATTTAAGAAATGGAAGCAATCAAGGCAAAACCCGCTTGATTAATCAAGCGGGCTTACTTCCCCTTTTTTTATTACCATCTAAAACATGCTGCACCGACAATGATCAACAGGATAAATAAGACAACGATTAAAGCGAATCCCCCGCCAAAACCGAAACCACCGTAACCACAGCCATAGCCGCAGCCGCCATAACCATATCCATACATATTTATTACCTCCTTTTTTATATTAATAAAAGCCGCAGCCCCAAGAAGCTCCGATAATGATTAACAATATGAATAAAACGACAAGCAGAGCAAATCCGCCACCATAGCCCCCGGCTACACCAGACATTTACATTACCTCCTTTTTTGAATTCCATATATCCTATTCACCCAGATAAAAATGTGCAATAGACATATATCCCTATTGCCCAGATTTCAAAAAAAAGGAAAAGCCCAACTTTGAACTGACATGTACCTTATAATTTAGGGGTTATCCAATTTTGAAAATCATTTCTCATACTATTTGACAAAAGAGCTTGATTTTCTTTACCATGGTCACATGATAAATTGAAATGGAGCCAATAAACTTGAGAAACATATTGACGATTATCCTTTTGATATTTACTGTTTCTTATCGATTATTAACTAAGCTTGTGTGGAGGCCTTTAAGCCCCGTTCCGCTAAAAATTGGGCATCGGGGTGCTGCAGGATATTGTCCGGAAAATACGTTTGTCTCTTTTCGGCAAGCTTTACAATTAGGTGTTGATTTTCTTGAAGTAGATATCCAGATGACCAAAGATGGGGAATTAGTCATTATCCATGATGCAACTGTCAATCGGACAACAAACGGGAAAGGAAAAGTAAAAGACCTGACTTTAAAGGAAATACAGGCACTCGATGCCGGCAGCTGGTTTCATCCGAAATTTGCTGGAGAAAAAGTTCCCGACTTTAGTGAATTTCTTGATGAATTTGCCGAAAAAACCGGATTATTAATCGAGTTAAAAAACCCTTCTCAATATCCGAAGATTGAAGAAAAAGTAGCTGAGGAGCTTAAAAAGAGGGGGCTCTCCTCCGGGGAAAAGGCCAAAATTATTGTCCAATCCTTTGATCGGAACTCGATGATCCATTTCCATCAACTGCTTCCTGCCATCCCTATTGGAGTTTTGGTTAAAAATAGACCAATTAATGGAATCCCCAATAAGGACTTATATTCATTTTCTAGCTTTGCAACTTATGTAAATCCTAAGATTACCATGGTCAATCGTCGGCTGTTAAGACGCATTCACCGTCATGGATTTAAAACCATTATTTGGACGGTAAAAAAGAAGAAGGACGCCAAGCGTTTAAAGCACCTGCAAATTAATGGAATAGTTAGTGATTATCCTGATTTTCTCTAAAAAAATATGCTGGAAGCGGAGATTACCTGCCTCACCACTTCCAGTTTTTTTATTCCTCTTTTCTCAGCAAACCATTTCTCCCGTTCCCTGACCTTCTTAAATACACTTTCACTTGATTATACCCATTCGAATAGCCTTTACCGCTACCTCAGTCCTATTTTGCGCATTCAGCCGTTTCATGATATTGGAAATATAATCTCTGACGGTAAATTCACTTAAATAAAGCTTCATTGCCGCCTCGGCTGTGGAAGCACCATCAGCCAATAGCTTAATAATCTCTGTTTCTCTTGTCGATAAAGTTATCACATTTTCTTCTATTCTTTCCGCTTCTTTCACATCTGCCTTAATAAACTTTAGCAGTAACTCTCCCGAGCTTTGACCAAATTTCATTAAAGCTGGATAAAGACTTGTATCCACGGTAAAATGCTTACCCGGACCTTGATCCAAAACGACACCGCCAATAATCTTTCCTTCCTCCGGCACATAAATAGGAACAATTATTAATGAAGAAAGGTCAAACTTATTCACATATTTTTCCGGAAGATCATTTTCTGCAAACGGTATATAAATGGGCTGAAAATTTTTCATTTCATGACCCTGCGACTTTAATTTAACAATACTTTCATTTAAAACAGGGATATTAGTGATTTTCTCAGCAATCATCTGAATTTCCTGTGTATTTAAATGGTGGCCATACAAACCGACGCCTACACTTTCTTTATTCGTAAATTTAAACAGGGCACACCGTTCAAACGGCAGGAAATAGCCAAATCCAAAACATATATTTTCAATAGATTCTCGAAAATTTTGTGAGCGGATAATCCATTCATTAAATAAAATGACAGCATCCTTCCAGGCACTATAGGATTCTTTTTTATCGGAATGAAAAAGCATAACCTCGCTGACTTTCGAAAATAAGTAATGGACAGATGGGTGTAGCTTTGAGGAATATTTAATCCTTGATTTCAAAACTTTGTGAGCCGAGTTTTCCAGCAAATTCAAATGAAAAATCAATGATTCCGGATCAGGGCGACGGTTAAAATAGGCATACCATTCGTCTTGAATTTCATTTAACATCTTATAAAAATCCGCTCCGTCTTCGTTTACGGAATAAAAAAAACGGTCAAAAAACTCACTGATAAATTCAAACACCGCTACTGACTTCTTTTTTGTATTTTTTAAAGATTGGAGTGTTAACTTCCATTCTTGTAAAAGCTCCGTTTGATATTTACTTAGCAGTTTTATTGCATCGTTTAAAAGATTGTCCAAATGATTATGTAATGATTTCGACAATCCTGACCACACTCCTTTCAGGCTACCCAAGATGTGATGTCATATACAAAATTTCTAGTTATTTCTATTTATTATAATTCATCTTCCTCCCCCATAATTCCTGCCTGCATCACTAATTTTGGCGAAAATTGTCTTTTCATAGGAGAAACTACCTACAAATGTAGGGATTAACGAATTGCCTAATTTATCATAAAATTGTGACGAAATGTGTAAACGTTTACCAAAGTTGTTAAATGTTTGCGCAAAAATAAAAAAGGGAGGAAGGAGTATGACAGCAGAAACAGTTATTACCGGCGGACAAATCGTCAAGAAAAAGCTTTTCTTGGCACTATTGGGAGGATTTTTATTTTTGGGAGCCCTCCTCGGAACTTTCGGGCTGACAGGCATGGCAGCAGCAATGCCATTAGTCGGCGGCTTTACCGTAAGCTTTGATGAAATGAAAGGCGAAGGCTTTAAGATGTACGGCAGTCTTGCAGACAGTGCGATGAAAAAGAATAACCCTGTTGCAGTCAATGAAATCGATAAGGCCACCATCACAAATTTAAAAATCAAAAAGACAATTCCGTTCCTGGGGATTAATGCAGTGATTACTGCCAGTCAGCCGGTTGAGATTACAGGCCTTCAACAGAAAGCTACTTTGATTAATGGTAATGCATCATTTACGGATATGACAATGGCAGAAAAATACGTTGGGGACCGTGACCTAAGCGACCCTAAGGTGTTGGCTGGTGCCGCTGCGGAACATTTTTCACAATCTGCAGGAACGATTATAATTACAAATGGCGTTCTTGAAACAGTCTACCTATTCCAAAAGACCGTCACGCTGAACGGGATGAAGGTTTCTTTTGAACCAGCAAACTAAAACTTCAACATAGAACTATTGAGTAAGGATGATAAAAAATGAACTCGACTTATTCAAAACGAAAGAGGTTTAAAAATTGGCGTGCAAGGCGTCCCTTCTGGGGGGCGACCTTGTCTGTTTTATCGGGACTCGTCATTTTGGCGGTCCCGGTGCAGCTTTACGAAATCGCTGCCGCCCCGGGAAGTATGATCGTTGTGGGCCTATTGCTGGGTGGACTTACATTGTTAATGGGCATTCTCGGCTATATTATGCCGAAACTTTCCACACTGCTCGGGATTTTGGCAATTCTTTCATCCGTCTTATCGATTATGGGAGCTTTGGGCGGATTCGTAATCGGCACCCTCCTTGGAATTATCGGCGGTTCCATCATGATTGCCTGGAAGCCTGAATTCACGAGCCCAATAGAGCGTGTAGAACATGGCACTATCGCCGACAAAGAGGTCGCATCCGGGAAAGAAATTTTACCAGATTAACAGCAGTAAGACTGACAGAGAAATAGGGGAATAGGCTTTCCTGTTCCTTATCATCATAGCATTCGGAGAAACGGTGATTATTTTGAAACCTACTATGAGAATTTATAAACTTGTCTTTATTCTTTTCCTGTTCATTTTTGGGCTATTTATCACTTCAAAGGACAGTTATGCCACTAATCCTTTAACGGTTGGATATATAATTGAGTCAAGCCAGATGGAAGGAACCATGAAGAGTCTTGATTTAGTTACCGGAGAATCAGTCGATCAGAAGGATCGGCCGATGCTGGAAATGAAATTTGAAAATGCAACGGTGCAAGATTTAAAGATTAGAAAATTAGTGCAAACCCCAAAAGGACTGGTCACAACCAGTGTTAAATCAAGCGGGCCTATCTTTTTCAAAACCCTGAATGTGAAGTTCAGCAATGCTGAAAATTTCCAGGAGGTTTATTTGACTGATCAAGGGAATTTAGGTCTTAAAGGTGTTAACCTATTGGCACATAGTATTACAACTGACAGCACGAACCTTCCCCAGTTTGAAGTAGTTTTCAATGATGGCGGAGATATAGAAATGATGCCAAAAAGCGAGCAGGAATTAATTGAATTGAAGGCGGGGCTGGAGCAATTAATAAAATCCCTTGAAAGAAATATGCAGCAACCATAAAAAGAAGCGATGCCGTGAAGCATCGCTTCTTTTTTCTCAAGATGCGTAAACAAAAAGAACCATAATCTCCTGGATTAATAAGAGCTTATGGTTCTTAGTGTTGATAGGATGGTTTTATGGTTGACAGCTGTGCATTCTCCTATTTCACAGTATAATTATAGAGTTTTGACAAGTTCATTAAAGCTGCTTTTGCCGCGTTCGACAAGGCTTAAATGAGCGTTTCTTGCAAGCTTCACATATTCTTTTCTAACCTTTAACCATGCGTTCCTGCGTTCACGGGCAAAGGCAATATTGGATTCTGCATTTTTTTCGAAATTGTCTTCAAGCTGATCAATAACATTTACAATAGATTTTATTGGAGTTAACATAAGCTTCTCTAACTGACCGGATACTTCTTTCAGTTGCTTTTTAAGTTCTTCCCGATCATCAGAGATAGTAGCAGCAACTTCCTTATCTTCTTCTCTGCGGGTATTGATTTGATGCATTAATTCAGAAAACATTTCTTTGTTTGTTTTTTTGGATTGCTCATACAATTTTGAGATAGATTTCCGGTATTGCTTGTTAAACTTAATGACTTCCCTTACTGCGTTAAGATAAGCATCCTCCCTATTTTCCCGTAGCTGTTCTTCGCGTTCACGTGATTGCTCATACTGATCCCAAAATGTGTTGACAAATGAACCTTTGTTTACCGGTTCTTCAACTGCAGGAATGACTTTTTCTTCAACTGCCTTAATTACTTTTTCTTCAGCAGCTGGAATAACTTTTTCTTCAACAGCTGGAACCGTTTCATTTTTCTTCTGAGCCATCGTCTTTCCTCCTCCTACTATTATTTACTTTCTCTATTGAATCCTTCTTCTGAAAGGAAGGAATATAGAGCTCAAAGAAACTGGTATACATTTTAAAGAATTGATCTAGCAGCGATTGATACGTTTCAAGTTGATTAGCATAGCCTTTTAGGTATGTAACACCAGCTTTTGTAATGGAATACCTTCTTTTGGCTGGACCACTTCCAGTTGTATCCCACTCCGAAGATACGAGCTCGTCCTTTTCAAGCTGTCTTAACAATCTGTATAAATTCCCTTGGTCAAGCGTTCTAAACCCAAATGCCTCCAGCTTCTGGCTGAGTTCATATCCATGAAGAGAAACCTTGCTAAGAAGCAATAAAATAAATGGCAGCACAAAATTTTTAGATGGATTTACTGTTTGATTGTCTTGGTTTACCATATCTTTATCACCTCACCTATATGTATTTTACACCTATCAGTAATATTTTGTCAATATGTAAAATATATATAAATAAAAATCACATTTAACCGTTTACATTTTACTAAAGTTGGTAATAAACTAAATAAAATGAAAGGTGGTGTAAAATGGAAAAGACAAAAATGAGCCAAGCGGGGGTTCCTTTTTTGCATCTGGGCAGGGGTGAACCGCTGGTGCTGATTCATGGTTTAGGAGAAGTTAAGGAATCGTGGCAGAATCAATATGAATTAGCGGATCAATATGAATTGATTATTCCGGATTTGCGTGGTCATGGGGAATGTTCGAAAAAAGAAGGAATTACCATTCATAATTTCGCCTCTGATGTCATTGGATTATTGAAAGAGTTAGATATTGAGAACGCTCACATTCTGGGCCTATCTATGGGCGGGGCTGTTGCGCAGGAAATTTACCATCAAGCTCCCTCCATGGTCCGTTCCCTTTTGCTGATTAGTTCATTTCATTATTTGCCAAAAGAACTAAAGTGCTTGATCTTTAAAAAACATAAAGCACTGTTTGAAGAACTATCATTAAATGGAATTGAAGTGGAGTATATCTCACGGATGGCCCTTTATTCATGGAGAAAAGACACAGTGGAGGAATTCGGACACTTCTTTAAACCAAAGCTTGATATTTTTCTTGATTCTTTTAGGGCATGCCTTGAGGTCGATAATTTAGCATTGCTGCCAACAATTAAGGTCCCAACACTGATTATCGGAAGTCAATATGATTCCGTTTTACCAATCTGGATTCAAGCATGGATGCATAAGCTAATCCCAAATTCTCAATTTATCATCATGAGGAATACCGGTCATATTGCAAAACTGGAAGCAAAAGACCGGTTTAACCGGCACCTCCGGTCATTCCTCAAACAGCAAAAATTTGCTGCCTAATATATTATTTGCGGGAAGGATATGGGTGGGGGCCCTGACTTCCCGCTAATAATTATATTCATTTGTCCTCAGTTTATATGAGAACTTCTTGAATTTCTTGTGAATGTGTGGATAGCCATGGGTCAACAATGCCGGCAAATTCTCCAGTCAACATGATTGATACATGACCTCCCTCATATACTTCATACGTCTTATCCTCACTGGAAACAAGGTCCATTATTGGAAGCCCCTGCTTTTCTTTTATCAGTGTATCCTTTGTCAAAGCATACACGCACAACGGGCATTTAATATTCTTTAAATCGACTTTCCTGCCTTCTATCACAATTTCTCCTTTAATGAGTTTATTGTCCCTATAAAGGTCATTAAAGAATTGTTTATACGCGGCACCGGCAAATGAGGCGGTATCTTTTGTCCATTTATCCATTCGGCGCCACTTTTCTACATATTTCTCATCATGCGCACGCGTGATTAAATTGATGGAAGGAGCTCCATAAATCGGGTTAAGCATCCGAAACATTAAATAGAGAAAAACGGATGGCAGGGTTTCATATGCATTTGCAAATCGGTCAAAACTCAGCTCCCCTTTTTGCAGTCCATCAAGCCAGGCTTGCGGAACAATGCCGATACTAAAATCAATGGGTGTTGCTGCGATCACTAAATTTTTGATTGGCAAATCAGTAATCGAAGCAAGCATCGCTGCCAGTGTACCGCCAAGGCAGTAGCCCACTAAGGAAATTTCCTCTGCATTTGAATGCCTTAGCGCCCGTTTTAATCCTTTTTCAAGATAATCAACTACATAATTATCCAGGGAAATATCGCTGTCTTCCAATCCTGGGGATCCCCAATCCAGCAGGTAAACATCATAGCCCCGTTCAGTCAGACCGCCGACCACGCTGCTCCCTTCCCCTACATCCAAAATGTACGCTTTATTCAAAAGAGAGTACACCATAAAGACCGGGGTTTCGTATTTCTTTTCTTTAGCCGGATAGTACCATAGGCTGGACTTGTTCTTTCTCCAGACAAGCTGTCTAGGAGTAGGAATAATGTCAGGTTTCGGTTCCATGGCAATTTTATAAAGGTGATTCCAGCGTTTTGTTTCTTTTTCTAAATTTAACCGCGGGATAAAATTGGTTTTCAGTCGATTAGCGCTCATCATAAATTGGTCCCCCCTTTTTTATTTTTGTTTGTCTGATCCAGTGAGCACTAATTCTTTGTCCAGTTCTTTTTTGGACTCTCTTTTCTTTTCTTTTCCCACTAGTCCTTTTAATTCAGAAATATCCTTTTTGATGTCCGCCAGCTGGGCCAGCTCCTTTTGAAGGCTGCTATTTATGCTTTTTGATGCGGCAAGCTCCTGGGTGTTTTTTTCCAGTTCACCCTTCAGCAAATTGACACTTTGCACTACTTCTTGAAGGAATTTTAGATTTTCTTTGTTTAGTTCCACCATTCTATCCTGAATAGTCCACAATTGCTCTTCTAAAAGATCTATTTTTTCTTCTGCTTGAATAGATAGCTTTGCAACCTTTGCAACATCCTTTTTTGTAGGGATATTCATTAGACCTGCAATAATCTCCTGATTTCTTCTTAAAAGCTCCATGTAACGGGAATGGGCATCAAGGCCTAAATTGACAGTTCGGACAAATGGCTTATTGTCTGCTGTCCTAAACAACAAATTAGTAAATTGTTTTTCCCATATTCCAGTGATCAGCTTAAATCCCTCAAACGGATCGTACGTTTTTTCATTGCTCATTCTTGTTCGCTCCTTAGCATTAAGATTTTGCATGTTCTTCTGTCTTTTCCATATATTTATTTAGTGGGAACATTAACGTCTTGATTTGTCTTGCAAACAGATTGACAAAACCCCTTTGATTTTCATAGATGAGATTGCCTGCCTGTTTTACGGCATTGATATATTGCATCCTGCCTTTTTTCCGCAGTTCAATATATTGATTTATGACTTCAAGATACTTGTTCATGACTTGATAGTTTGAAATGGCTTGACAAGGCTTGCTTAGGAGCGTCATGGTTCTCTGTTGAATTTGGTCAATCTGCGAGTTGATTTCTTCGTAGGACCGGATTGGGAAGAAGTGCTGCAGGGTGGTTGTCGACATTAAAAGTTCCTCCCGGGCAGTTCTCTCCCACTCAGCAAGCTCCTTGTTAAACTGCGCGGCAATGGCCTTCAGGTTTCCTTGATTCCTTTGGACACTTTCGGCAAAATTCTTCGAAGCATTTAAAAATACCTCATCACGATAATCAGATCGTTTTGCCCATTCGTCAATTTCACTAAATGCATGGCGCCAAAGCATGTCTAAGCTTGAAATCTGTTCCTCATTATCCACATTTTCAGCGATGGCTTCTTCTTCCGGTTTTACCTTAAGAACATGCTCTTCTAGGTCTTTTTTAACGGTTCCAGCCTTCTGTTTTTCTTCCACTGCTGCGGTGGTTTCTTCCTCCGCTTTCTTTCTCCTTGGCTTTGATTCCTTCACTACTTCTTTTTCATTCTCTTTTTCTGCCATCTTGATCCGCATCCTTTATAAAAATTTAAAAAACTTGAAAACTATTTTTATGTTAGTAGAATCATGCAGATAATTCAGTATTACAAAGGCTGTCTCATTCAATGATTATTTACACTTGGACTTTTTCTTCCTCTTTTCGCAGCATCCTTCTCAATAATTTGCCGACTGCTGATTTAGGTAGTTCATCTAGTATTTCAATTTCTTTAGGCACTTTATAAGGAGCCATATTAAGCTTTACAAAATCAATCAGTTCATTAGTTGAAACAATCGCACCTGGCTTTAATTTAACAAATGCCTTAACTGTTTCCCCCCGGTACTCATCAGGAACCCCGATAACAATGGCTTCCTCAACCGCTTCATGCTGGTATAATACTTCTTCAATTTCACGAGGGTAAACATTGTAGCCGCTGGCGATAATGATATCTTTCTTGCGATCTAGTATATAGAAGTAACCATCTTCATCCATTTTTGCAATATCACCCGTAAAGAGCCATCCGTCCCTCAAAACCATATCTGTATCACCCGGCCGTTTCCAATATCCCTTCATAACTTGAGGACCGCGCAGAATTAATTCACCTGCTTCCCCGACAGGCACATTCGCAAACCCATCTTCTGTTTCTCTGACTATTCTAGCCTCTGTCCCAGGTAAAGGAATACCGACACTTCCTAATTTGCGAGGGAGAAATGGTGGTGTTGAAATGGCTGATGGTGCTGTTTCCGAAAGCCCGTATCCGTCTGCTAATCTTACACCGACTCTTTTCTCAAACTTTTTAGCCTGTTCAACAGGAAGCGGTGCACCACCGCTGGATAAGTAAAAAATATCGCCGATATTACTTTCTTCTAAATGCGGATGACTATTTAATGCAAAAATCATGGTTGGTACTGCCGTGAGCTGGAATGGTTTCTCCCGTTTGATTAACTCCAATACCTCATTTACATCAAATCGGGGCAAAATCAGCTGGTTACATCCAATTCTAATGGCCGAAAGCGCATTACATGACAGTCCATAAACATGAAACATAGGCAAAACACTGACAATTTTGAAGTTCTCCGGCTTTTCATCAACAGCATTATAGGTGAAATCACAAACCTGAATAATATTGGCCAAAAGATTATAATGTGTAAGCATGACTCCCTTGGAAACCCCTGTTGTTCCACCGGTATACTGTAGCAGTGCGACATCTTCCATTATGTCGATTGGAATTTCCGGGATAATATTATCATGGGTAAGAAAGTCTTCGAAATAAAGATCGCCTTCAGCGAGCTCCGCTCGATTGCCGCCAAAACCAACTACAATGACTTTTTTCAACGATGTTTTTGCCTGTACCTGTTTTACTCTAGGGTATAAGGCTTCAAAAACAACCATGTATTCTGATTCAGAATCATTAAGAACATATTCAATTTCTCTTTCCACATACATCGGATTGACTTGTACAGCGATACCGCCTAAACGAAATGATGCGAATAAACTAAATATGTAATGCGGGGAATTAGGAAGCATGATGGCGATCCGATCACCCTTTTTAAATCCAATCCGATATAACGATGCGGCGAGCCATTCCGAAACCATTCTTGTTTCCCTATAGCTCCATGATCTGCCGTAAAAGGTGAGAGCAGGTTTTTCATTATGGATGTTTGCTGCCTGCCTTAATAGGTCAAACAGAGATTCGTACTCAATCGAAATGTTTTCACTAATCCTCGAATCATAAAACTTTAACCATGGTTTCTTCTGATAATCCAAAATTTTCCCCTCCTTAATTTTCCGCCAATTTCATCTAGAGGATGCAACCATTTTACTTGTTTTGAAGTTGGAAGAAGTTGTAACCACTTAAATTATTGGTTTAAAAAAAGGTTTTGTAAACGCGCCGATTTCGACACAATTCACCAGTTTCTACGAAACCGAGAGGAGGAGAGGACCTTATATGACAAATTATAACAAAATCTCACGGTATTTGACGGAAATTTTTATATATTATGACAAATACTAATTATTGTTCACAAAATTTTCGAAAATTTCCATTTCTAATGCTCAAAAGACAAGTTATAGCACAAAAGGATTTTCATTTAAACCTGCTATATACAGTAAAAATCAATTTGAAATCAGCCCCAGAAAACTGGGACTGATTTTCACCTTTTACTAGAGACCTTTATAGGCTTGTAGATAAATTGCTGCAAGTTCAGTTACCAGCGGCATTTTTGGATTTGGAATCGTATCTTGATCATGGAAAGCGTGTTCTGCCAGAACAGGTACTTTTCTTTCAAATTCAGTTTTATCAATCCCTGCTGCTTCGATACTCATTGGCATATCCAATTCTTTAGCAAGTTTTATGACGGCCATAATTAAGCTTTCCACACCCTCCTCAGTTGTGCCAGCCGGCAGTCCGAGCATTTTGGCAATTTCTGCATAGCGCTTGTCTGCGATGAAATGCTCATATTTAGGGAAGGTCATAAATTTGTTTGGCTTCGTGGCATTAAAACGAATAACGTATGGCAGCATAATGGCGTTTGCCCGGCCGTGCGGAATATTAAATTCACCACCAAGTACATGCGCCAAGCTATGGTTAATGCCAAGGAATGCATTGTTGAATGCCATGCCCGCAATTGTGGCGGCATTGTGCATCTTTTCGCGGGCAAGCTCATCGCTTCCATCCCGGTAAGCTCTTGGCAAATATTCAAAGACCAATTGAATAGCTTTTAATGCTAAGCCATCGGTATAGTCATTCGCCAGAACAGAGACATACGCTTCAATTGCATGTGTCAAAACATCCATTCCGGTATCAGCAGTAACATGACGCGGAACTGTCATGACAAACTGCGGATCAACAATGGCAACATCTGGTGTCAGCTGCAGGTCAACCAAAGGATACTTCATATTTGCCTTTTTATCAGAAATAACCGCGGCAGACGTAACCTCTGACCCTGTACCAGAAGTAGTCGGTATCGTTACGAGTATTGCTTTATTGCGAAGTGCAGGGAACTTTACAACTCTTTTACTTGGGTCAAAGAATTTCTGTGTCAAGCTATGAAAATCCGTGTCAGGATGCTCATAGAACAGCCACATGGCTTTAGCAGCATCCATGACTGAACCACCGCCAAGGGCAATAATGACATCCGGCTGAAACTTTCTCATCCTTTCTGCTCCAGCCATGACAGTATCAATACTTGGTTCCGTTTCAATTTCAGCGAATATTTCCACTTGAATGGTGCTTGGATTCTTTTTCAAATAATACTGTACCTTGTCGACAAAGCCATTTTTAACTGCGCTGCTGCTTGTGACGATAAATGCTTTAGAAATTCCAGGAATGGCAGCGAGTGTTTGAATAGAATTTTTCTCAAAGAAAACCTGTGATGGCACTTTAAACCACTGGGTCATTGTTCTTCTTTTTGCTACTTTTTTAATATTGATCAAATTAGCGGCTCCAACATTTTGTGACACAGAGTTCCCCCCATAAGTCCCGCAGCCGATTGTTAAGGACGGTAAAGATGTGTTGTAAATATCACCGATTGCCCCGTGGGTTGATGGCGTGTTTACAATGATGCGCCCGGCTCTCATTCTTAACGCAAAAGTATCTATAACATCCTGGTTAGTTGTGTGGATTGCAGCTGAGTGACCGAGTCCGCCGTATTCAAGTGTTTGTTCAGCAATATCAAAACCTTCTTCAAGACTATTAACCTTATAGCAGGCCAAAATTGGGCTCAATTTTTCACATGATAACGGATATTGCGGACCTACCCCTTCTATTTCCGCAATTAATATCTTTGTATTAACCGGCACATTTAATCCTGCCATTTTTGCAATCATTGGGGCATTTAAGCCAACAATCAACGGATTAAGGCCGCCGTTTTTGGGATCAATGGCAATTTGTTCAACCATTTTCCGTTCTTCTTCATTAAGGAAATAACAGTTATTATCAATTAATTCCTGTCTTACTTCGTCATAAATCACCTGGTCAATAATAACCGCTTGCTCTGATGCGCAAATCATGCCGTTATCGAACGTTTTCGATAAAATCAAATCATTGACGGCTCGTTTGATATTAGCGGATTTTTCTATATAACAGGGTACATTCCCTGCTCCGACTCCAAGGGCAGGTTTTCCCGAACTATAAGCTGCTGTTACCAGGTTTGGTCCTCCTGTTGCTAGAATGAGGGACACCTTTGGATGCTTCATTAACACCTGGAATGCGTCATGGGAAGGTTTTTCAATCCACTGAATGCAATTTTCTGGTGCTCCTGCCTTGATTGCTGCATCTCTTAGCAGGACGGCTGTTGCCGAGCAGCATTTTTGCGCGTACTTTGGAAATGCAAAAACAATTGGGTTTCTCGTTTTTAGAGAAATCAAAGATTTAAAGATTACGGTTGAAGTAGGGTTAGTAATTGGGATGACACCGGCAATGACACCAACCGGCTCTGCCATCTCGACCATGCCCTCATCCTCGTTTATATTAATAACTCCAACGGTTTTCATATCCCTGATGTTGTTATAAATCATTTCTGTAGCAAACATATTTTTGAAGACTTTGTCTTCATATACCCCTCTTCTTGTTTCTTCCACCGCGAGTTTTGCAAGGTCCTTATGATTTTCGAGCGCGGATAGTGCCACTTGTTTTACAATTTCATCAACCATTTCCTGTGTGAAGCTTCGGAACTCCACCAGTGCCTTGGCTCCATTATTCGCTAAAACATCAATCATCTCTAAGACATTTTGCTTATCTTGTAAAACTTTTTCTTTTACAGCCATTGAACATCCCTCCTAATCGTCATTCATCTACAAAAATTTCCGCGATAACTAGTTTTCTATAGTAGTGTTAAACTCGCTTACTTCACATCCTTTATTAACTTATGAATAAAATATATCATGGTAGTTATTAAGAAGTTTGTCGAACTTTGCGCAAAAATGAATGAATAACCATTCATTTTTAAAAGTTCACAAAATGTTCACAATTAAACATTGAGAAGCTTTTGAAAATATGACCTATAAAAAAAGACACAGTCTAGGTAACTATGCCTTCAATAAAATAGATTGTAATGCTCCAGCAAGTTGCTGGGCAAACGTTTTTGAAATTTCCTGGATTACCTCATCACTTTCTCTGTCCACTTTCAATCCTTTTAACAGTATATGGCATCCTTGATCTTTCAAGGATTCTTCAAAAATATCAACTGCTCTGGCAAAATGCTCGTATGAGGAGTCACCCGAACCGAAAACAGCGGCTTCTTTGTCTGTTAGATCCAACTTTCCTAGCTCTTCATAAAAATCTACAATCTCATCCGGAAGGTCCCCGTCTCCCCATGTATAGCTGCCAATCAGCAGCACATCGTAAAAATCCAAACCATCCGTTTCAGCTTCAAATGCATCCTTTTCAGTTACACTAAATCCTAAGCATCTTAATTCATTCCCGATGGTCTTCGTCATCAATTCCGTGTTTCCCGTCATACTTGTAAAAACTATTAATACATTCATATTTTCCCTTCCCTTGATTTACCCTGTATTGCCTCAAAATCCTGAATTAATAACTTTCTCTGCCCAATTTGTTCGACCCAGCCTTGATCTTGAAAAGAAGAAAGCCGCCTGCTAAGGGTTTCCTGTGTCATTCCAAGATATGAAGCAAGGTCTTTTTTACTCATTGGCAGTGTTACCTCAGCAGGTTTCTTTTTATCCCCCGCATTAACTAATTCTATAAGATAGGAAGCAACTCGTTTTTCTGCATCCTGGGAATTGAATCTTTCAATTGCTTTTTCAGCTTCATTCAATCTGCTGCTGAACACCTCTAGGATTTTTAACGAAATAGCAGGCTTTGATAATAAAATCCTTTCCATATCGAACTTATGAATTGCGCAAATTTCCGTTTTTTTCATGGCCTCAGCATAGCTTGTCAACAATGCATTGGTAAAAAGGGAATGCTCCCCCAGAAAATCCCCCGGCTCCAATACACGAAGGAGCTGCTCTTTTCCGGATTCAGAAAGGCGATAAATTTTCACCTGCCCTTTATGGACAATATATAAAAATTCGGAAGCATCACCTGCGTGAAAAATCGTATCACCCTTTTGAAATGTCATACTTCTGCTTGTTTCAGCAATCTCAAGCATTTCATCCTCCTGAAGGTGATTGAAGATGGGTACCATGCCGATGCAGAGCTTTTTCACATTCATACCTTCAAAAGAATGATGACTGCACTGATTCAATTTGATTCCCCCAATCGGTAATGAAGACCTTCATCGAAGCTTTTCTTCTTATCTCTATTATACCTTACCAGCCGTAACGCGTTTAATATGACAAGCAATACGCTTAATTCATGAATAAACATACCGGATTCCAGGTAAATATTTTTTGTTAACACTCCTGCTATTAGGAGAACAACTACTGATACCGCAAAGAACATGTTTTGTTTCATATTTCGCACCGTTGCAATGGATAATTGGCGGGCGTGGATGAGCTTTTTTAATTTATCCGCGATGATCACGATATCGGCAGTTTCCATGGCAGCATCAGTCCCCGTCCCGCCCATGGCGATACCGACATCAGCAGCGGCCATAGCAGGTGCATCATTGATGCCGTCACCTACCATGGCCACCCGAAAACCTTGCAGCTTGAGATTATTAATTTCTGTCACTTTATCTTCCGGTAGCAATTCGGCATATACTCTGTCAATTCCAGTTAGCACTGCTGTTTTATTAGCTGAATACCTGTTATCACCTGTAAGCATAAACACTTTTTTAATTCCATTTTCCTTTAGCTTCTGGATAGTTTCAAATGCATCGGGGCGGATTTGGTCTGCAATCGAAATAACTCCCACGATTCTTTCTCTTTCTGCGACAAAAACAGCTGTATTTCCGCTTTTCTCTTGAAAAGCTGCATAGTTATCAACTTCATTTGGAAGGTAAATTTGATTGGCATTCATCCATTTTCTATTGCCGATAGCAAGCTTCCTTCCTTGTACAACTGCTTGAATACCATTTCCCTTGACCACTGCAAAATCTGATGGTTTATGGATAAAGGGTATTCCCCTTCGTGCCGCCTCTTTCACAATGGTTTGCCCTAAATGGTGTTCGGATATAACTTCTGCCTCTGCTGCAAGTGTCAGTAATTCCACTTCATCCATGCCATAGGCTTGTATTGCGGTTACTTCAGGTTTCCCTTTTGTCAGTGTGCCAGTCTTATCAAACACCAACACATCAACTTTTGAAAATCGTTCCATGATTTCTCCGCCCTTAACCAAAACACCATTTTTAGCGCCATTGCCAATTCCAGCGACAATGGATACCGGTCCGGAAATGACTAAAGCACCTGGGCAGGCAATCACGAGAAAGGTTAAAGACATTTCAATGTCTCTTGAAAAAAGGAAAACAATGATAGAAAGGATGATGATCACAGGAGTATAAAAGGAAGAGAATTTTTCCAGGAATTTTTGTGTTTTTGCCTTTGCTTCCTGAGCCTCTTCCACTAATTCTATGATTCTCGCAAAAGCCGTATTTTCCCCTGCCTTTTCAGCCTCCACCTCGATAAACCCGGTGTCAACGATTGATCCGCTGAATACATAATCGTTTTTCCCTTTTCTTACAAGAACCGATTCACCAGTGATTGCCGCTTCATTCACAAACGCCTTTCCGGACGTTACTTTCCCGTCTATAGCAATTTTTTCCCCGGAAGAAATTAAAACCAAGTTTCCCTCTCTAACCTCCTCAGCCCGAATGGTCACCGATTTCCCGTCCCTTCTTACGGTTGCATTGAGCGGCGCCATGTCCATCAGAGATTTTAATGAGGACCTTGTTTTTTCAAGCGTTCGTGCTTCAAGGTATGCCCCGAGCAAAAACAAGAATGTAACTGCTGCTGATTCCATATATTCAGTGATAAATACTGCTCCGCCAACTGCAATCGTAACAAGAAGTTCAATGCTGAATACCTTTATCCGAACACATTGCCAGGCTTTCTTGGCAATCGGGTAGCCGGCCATAACAGTTACAGCCAATAAAGAGGCATCTTTTCCCACATTTATTTTTGTCAAATGAAATAGCAATGCTGCTGACAGCAGAATGCCCGAACTTAGGACAACCCAGCCTTTTTTGTTTTGAGTCATGACTTACACCACCTTGCTGTCCAAAACCGTATAACCCAGTTTCTTAACAACATCCTTCAGTTCCTCACCGTTGACAATATCATCATCAAAAACAACTTTTACTTTGCTTGAGTTAAAAAGTACCTGTGCTTCCACTACCCCTGCCTGGCTTGAAAGTGCCCGCTCAATTTTCTTTATACAGCTCGGACAAGCAAGTGTTTCCATTTGAAATTTCGCTTTTCTCATCTTCCATATCCCCTTTCCTTTTCTTGTCTACATCTTATCTGGAAAGTTTGTTGGAAACCTTGACGCAAGTCAATTTTTTCAAAAAAACAGCCGCAAACCTTTTTTTGGTTTGCGGCTGTTTTAAAATATCAACCAGTATTGCGGAGGCCTGCGGAAATTCCGCTGATTGTCAGCAATACTTCATTTAATAATTCATCATCCGGCTCATCCTGTTTTCGTAATTCTTTAATGAGCTCTACCTGTAAAAAGTTAAGTGGATCAACATACGGATTTCTTCGATAAACAGATTCCTTAATATTTGGTGTATGATCGAGCAATTCATTGTCGCCGGTAATTTTAAGCAGAATAGCTCTTGTTCTTTCAAACTCTTCCAGGATATTAGTAAAAATCCTGCCGGCAATCTCCCTGTCTTCTATAAGCGATAGGTATTCTTTAGCCGTAGTGATATCTGCTTTCATTAACGCCATTTGCAGGTTATCGATAGTGGACCTAAAGAATGGCCATTTTAGATACATCCGCTGCAGCAGCGGAAGATTTTCCCCATTTCTTCCCGCAAAGCTGTCTAAACCTGTACCTGCAGCATACCAGGCGGGCAGCAGCTGGCGGCTCTGTGTCCAGGCAAATACCCATGGAATCGCCCGTAAATCCTCAAAGCGGCTGCGATTTTTCCGGCTCATCGGCCTCGAGCCGATGTTCAGGTCACCGAGCTCTCTTAACGGTGTTGCTTGATTGAAGTAAGTAAGGAAATCCGGGTCTCCAAACACCAGGGACTGATATTTCGCCAATGCAATACTTGAAATTTCCTCAATGGCATCTACCCATTCCTGTTCTCTAAGATGCCCCTCCTCGGCTTCTTTTGAAACCTGAGCAGCGGAAAGAACTAACGTTGAAGTTGCCTGCTCCAAGCTGCGATAGGCAATATCTTCAAGGAGATAACGGGACGATAATACCTCTCCCTGTTCGGTAATTTTGACGCCATCGCCAATCGTTTCCGCAGGCTGGGATAAAATGCTCTTATTTAATGGACCGCCGCCTCTGCCAAGGGAGCCCCCGCGGCCATGGAAGAACTTAAGGCCAATCTGATATCTCTTTGCCATCTCATGAATTTCAATTTGTGCTTTATATAATTTCCAGTTTGCAGTCAATGTACCACCATCCTTGCTGCCATCAGAATACCCAAGCATGATCTCCTGCTGAGCTCCCAAAATTTCCAGATGACTGCGATAAATCGGCATTTCAAAAAGGTCCTGCATGATTTTTGGACCAGCCGTTAAATCATCAATCGTTTCAAGAAGCGGCGCTACATTTAAATGGCTTTCTAACGACCCGTCTGCATGGAGACGGAAAAGCCCTGCTTCCTTTGCCAAAACAAGCACTTCAAGGAGGTCGCTTGGCGATTTAGTCATGCTGACCAGATAAACAGAAATGGACCTTTTGCCAAATTCCTCATGGGCTTGTTTAATCATTTGAAAAACCTTGATCATTTCCTGTGTCTCTGCGGAATAATCTTCATTTAATAATAAAAGCGGCCGCGGGTCTGATAGAATATTTTGCATAATTTTTATCTTGTCCGTTTCGGGAAGGGCGGCATAGTTCTCAGAGATGCGGACTTTTCTTAAGATCTCAGTAATCGCTGCCTCATGCTCTCCGCTATGGTTTCGAATATCAAGTGCCGCCAAATGAAAACCAAACAGCTGAACCTGACGAATCAATTTTTGAATCGTCTTAAGCTCATGTGCAGCAGGATGATGCTGATTAAGGCTTCTTTGGATAACAAATAAATCCGCCAATAATTCCTCTGCTGATTGATAGCCATTGTCGGATTTTCCAACCTGTTTAACTCTTTCTATCATCACAGCAAATGCGCGGCGGTAAGCTTCCGTTTTCACTGGCCATTTTTTATCTTCTGTTAAGTATCGGTCCTCTTTTTCCTCAAGAAGTCTTAAAAGTTCTTCGCTGACCTCAACCCTTGTCGTGGAATGGCTGTAACGCTTCATTAAATCCACTAAAACCGCTTTATATTTTTTCAAAACAATTCTTCGCTGCCGGTTCAATGTTTCCCATGTAACCTCATGTGTGACATTTGGATTGCCGTCACGGTCTCCCCCAATCCAGGAACCAAAGCGGAGGAAATTTGGAACTTCCCATAGGGCTTCAGGATAATTTTTTTCCAAGCATGCTTCCAGTTCCCGGTGGATTTCTGGAAGAACTTCGAAAAGGGTTTGGTCAAAATAATATAAACCATTCCGAACCTCGTCCATAACCGTCGGCTTGTGATGCCGCAATTCATCTGTCTGCCAAAGAATCGCTACTTCATTAAACAAGCTTTCCTCGAGTTTTTTTCGTTCCCTGTTTGTTAATAATGGGTGATCGAGATTTTTTAAAATCGCTGCAATCCGCTGTTGAATTTCCAGAATAGAACGTTTTGTTGCCTCTGTCGGGTGGGCGGTAATGACGAGTTCAAGCGATAGTTTATGCAGGACATCCTGAATCATCTGTGCTTCAATATGGTGTTCCTTAAGCAGAAGGACAGCACTTTCAATGGAGTCCGGCTGAACCATGCTGCTATCTTGAAGCTGATATTGTCTGCGTCTGCGAATTCGGTGATTCTGTTCTGCGGCATTGATGAGATGGAAATACATTGAAAATGCCCGGATTACCTGTTTGCGCATCGGCGGGTTTAAAGTAACAATTTCTTCTTTTAACGTACTATAGACCTCTTGATCGAAGTGAGATCGTAGTGTTTTACACATCAGCCGAATTTTTTCCACTTTATCGAACAGCTCTGAGCCGCCATGATTGAGAAGAATTTCCCCGAGCATATTTCCGAGAAGCCTTACATCCCGGCGTAAGGGAAGACTGCTGTCATTCGTTTTGATTTCTATGGCCATACCTGCACCTTCCTTTATCAATGGATTCGCTAAATTTTTAATTATTAATATAACATATCTAATATTATTTTGTTAGAAAATAGTTTCTGTAAAACGCCAAAAACCTGCCTGAGCAGGTTTTATTTATCTTTATCAAAAACAATGACATAGGTTTTTCGGTCGTCGTCATCGTAAGTGACGACAACAGATATTATTGTTTTTTTACCGTCCTCAAGCTGGATGGTTTTACTTTTGCCCCCTTCAATCAGAATGGATGAACTGCTGTAGGCTGCTGCTGGGTTGATAGTGACGCTGTTAACATCACTGCCGACAGCCACATGATAGGTATACTCATCTTCGGAAAATTCGCCGTCCCATGTTCCTTCTGAAACTGTCAAGGAAGAAAGTTTAGCCTTGCTTACTTTTTGGATTTCCCCGGAATTTTGTGGAACTGACACCATTTGCACAGAATTGCTTCGATTATTTTGGGAAGTGTTTGTCTGCAAACCTGTGCCCGGGTGTGTGTTGGTGCTTGCGTTTGGATTTGTTCCCGTATTAGTAGTTGATCCCGTATTTATATTAGCATCTGAGTCATCAACTTTAGCTTTTCTTATTACACGCAGCGTATATGCGGTTGTCTCCCCATTTTCATTGCTGACAACAATCAGATATTTATTCTCACCTGATTGCAGTGAGTATTCCGTTTCCGTTCCACTTGTGACTGGTTGTCCATTTATCGTGATTGATGAATCCTTGATACTGCTTTCTACTTTTAAATAAATAGTTTGGCTCTCATATTCAACTGTTTTGGTGTATTCGGTTACGTCAGGTGAAAAGGATTGATCAAGTGCCATACCTTTAATTTCTAAATTTGAAAGGGTGACGGCCGTCTGGTTCTCATGAACTGCTGTTGTACCTTCCGCATATACAACAGGTATGTAAGAGGACGTCCCCATTCCAGCCAATACAGCGGCAAGAATGACATTAAAGCCTTTTTTTGAAACCTTGCTAAGCATCATGAATCCTCCTGTCAGCTTATTTTAATAATTGTGGATTTTGAATTGACTATATCATTAAAAACTTAAGTTTAACTTAACTTTTTAGGATAAAATAAAAAGCCGCAAACCTCCATTCCAAAGGCATGCGGCTTTTTTCAGCTGTTTTTAAATTCCTCAAGCATTGATGAGATGGCAGCAGCTGCTTCCTCGCTGGATATTTGGGCAGCTTTTTTAAAAAGCGTATTGACTAATGCACCCATCGGTCCGGCTGCATTGACTTCGAGGAATCCTGTCACCCGTGTTTTATTTGGATTTATCGCTCTTGCTTCAAAAAATCCCTCACCGATATATCTTTCACTCTTGCGTTTTAATTCAAAACTTACTTTGGTCGGCTCATTCCACTCTTTAATGTCAATCAATAGGGTCACCTTTTTTTTCATGACGACGAGGTCACTTTTAAATTCCCATGTGATGAGGTTTTGATTTACTTTTTCATGATAAATATAGCCGGGAACAAGCGGCGCCCAGTTATTCTCATCCCTGATAAAGTTCCAAATCACCTCAATCGGGATATCTAATTCTAGCTGCTGTGTATCACTTGGCATGATGAAATCCCTCTTTCAATTAAATATAAAAAACCTTCAGGAGAATGAAGGTCTTTTAATAATATATATGATTCGTATTATTCAAGAAGAACAAAAGGTATTGTGTCCCAACAGCATAGACAGAAAAACACACCATCAATCCATTCAGAATTTCATGCTTTGATTTACAAACAACAAAAAATCCTTTTTCTCAAAATATGCAAATTAACCGTTGATTAAGACAATTTCTTATTTTAAGATATGAAGATAGATTTAAAAATTCTGACAATACATACATCCATCTACATGGGGGGTATCAGGAGTTGAAAGTCTTTCAGTATTTCTTGTTTTTTCTGGGGTTAACTTTTTTTGGCCTTGGTAATGCCATTGCGGTCAAAGTGAAATATGTCGGACTGCATCCATGGGAAGTGTTAAATGTAGCACTGTATGAGCATTTTGGCTTAACAATTGGGACTTGGGGCGTTATTTGCGGGCTGGCTTTAATCGTCATTTCTTTGTTTGTCGACCGAAGATATATCAGCATCGGAACAATTTTAAATGCATTATGCATCGGCCCCATAATGGATCTCTTCCTTTGGCTTGATATTCTTCCTAAAGCAACAAACACATGGGTTGATTATCTGATTCTTCTTTCAGGAGTTGTAATAACTGGAGTTGGCGGCGGAATGTATGTTGCAGCCGGCATTGGGGCCGGTCCTCGTGATGGCTTTATGCTGTCCATTTCTGATAAAACCAAATTATCAGTAAGCAGCGCAAGGATTATTGTCGAGAGCCTTGTGCTCATCATCGGTTTCATACTGGGCGGTCCTGTCTTTATTGCCACCTTTGTTTACACTTTCATTCAAAGCCCCGTCTTCCAAAAATCCTTAAAGGTATTTAAGCTGTTGGTGGAAGTGGTCAGAAAGAAAAAGACAAAACCCCAAGAAGTCGTGTTTTGACAATAAGTCGCCCCCGCTATTGTAATTTGCGGGGACTTTTATTGCCATTAGGAGACAACCTCAACACTTTTATTCGCATATTCTTGAATATCATTATGAAAATACGATGATAGCTTTCCTTCATAAATCAACTTTAAAGAGGCAGATTCCTTAATATCATTTGGTGTAACGAGGGATAACGGTTTATGATGTTTGATGCTGATGCCGGATTCTTCTAAAACAGCTGCAACAAAATGGGAGCAAAAAAAAGCATTCTTGCGATTGATTTCCATGTTCAGCATTACGGCAACTAAACCTAAGAGATTATACCGATAATGGTCTTTTTGTTTTTCCATTTCTCTAATCTTTTCTATTAATTTTTGAAATTGACATTCTGTTATGGTAATACAGTAAATTGCGCAATTTGCATTTTTAAACAGGCCGCCGCGAAGATTTTCTTGCACAAATCCCGCCAGAAAAGGGTTCCTTTGTTTTTTTCTGCCAAAACTATATACTTTGTTAAATTGCTCGTCAATGGCAAGTGAAGCATGATTAAGCGGTTTCTTTGTATAAAGCTTAATCATTTTTGTAAAAATAGTCCCTGTATCCGTTAGGAGCACATACACTTTCCTGCTCATTTTTTAAACCTCCCCACATGCCCTTTTCCTATTTAGAAGAAACCTTTCTCTTAATATCATCATAGCAATTACCCCATAAAAAAAAACGAACCCAGGTATTATTTTCCTCTAAGACCAGAGTCTTACAAATACCATTTTTCTATTACTCCAATTATAAATTATCCATTTTTAGATTAATTGACCTAATTTAGTCAATTTTGGTATTTTTTCACACACCCCTTCTAAAGAGGATTCTTCGTCAGCAAACCTAAATAATAAAATTAAGAGGCTCCCGCAGCTGCCAGCATGGAAAAACCGCTTGGGGAATGCCCAAGCGGTAAATATGGAGTATTATGACCACACTTCTTCCAGTATTTTTCTGAATAATTCATTAAGCATTGGCGTGATATCTTCGTTTGAAACGGTCAATGTTTTTGTGTATTTCTCTAAACGAATGATTTCTTTTTCCAAAAAATCGTTGATCTCCGTGACCTTTGGTTCGAGGTTTAGCTCATCTCCCCTGATTTTTCGTTCCAGTAATGTATTGATTTCCTGTTTAAGCGTTCCTTCTTCAAGAAGGTCTTTGACCAGTTCTTGAAACTCAATGGGCGGGACTGAATTGTATTTTTCAATCCATTTGCAGGCTAAAACCGGCCTAAGGACATAAAAATATTTTTTAATTCTCACCTGTTCTCCCAACATGTAATCCCGGAAATTCCTCTTGGCCATGTTCAGGTAATGAAATAGGGCAGATTGAGGTATGAACACCTTATTTTGTATCCCCTTCATCCTGTCGACTAAAGAATAAGCCTGATAATAAACGATTCCGGAATGCAGCCATTCCATCAGCGGCGGATTGGATTTTCTAAAAAGCCTTAAAGCCTTCCGCAATTCCCAGCCATTGATATCCAAAAGATCATTAATCGGCAGCTCAATGACATCCCGTTTCTGGTCAATTGAAAGATACCATTCTTTTCTATGTACATAAATAAACCTGACGTCATAGTCACTATCATTTGAAGGAAATCCCCAAGCCCTGCTCCCGGACTCCACTGCATAACAAATTTTCACATCAAATTCATTTTCGATTTTTTCCAATTCATTCAGTACTTTCTCATTCAAGTTTAATAACCTCCAATTCCTCTGAAACTTCCTTTTTTACATCATACTGAAAAAGGCTGTTAGGCACCATCCTTAAAAGAAGGAATTATTGAAATCGATGTGGAAAAAGGTAGTTAATTATTAAAAAAATCAAACTTTTGCACGGAGGAAGTAAAATGGAAAATTCTTCTATATTAATAATCGAGGATGAAGAAAAGATTGCACGGCTGCTTGAACTTGAACTTACATTTGAAGGTTATCAAGTATCAAAGATAACGGATGGGCTTGAAGCTTTTAACGCGTATCGGTCTGGCAAATGGGATTTGATTATCTTGGACGTCATGCTTCCCGGACTAAGTGGAATTGAATTGCTCCGTAGAATTCGCTTAACTGACAAACAAATTCCCATCCTATTAATTACCGCTAAGGACTCGATAGAGGATAAAGTGGCTGGTCTTGATTTTGGTGCTAATGACTATATTACAAAACCATTTCAAATCGAAGAAGTCCTCGCACGAATTCGTGCAGCTTTAAGAGCCAGGGAAGTAGGTCAAACGGATCAATTTCAAGAAGATGAGAGTATACTTTCATTTGCCGATTTAAAAATAAATCAGACAACGCGGGAAATTTTTAGAGGTGAACAGTCCATTGATTTAACCCCTAGAGAGTTTGAGTTGCTAGTTTATCTCATGGTCCATAAACGGCAGGTTCTAAACAGGGATCAAATTTTAGCAGCTGTTTGGGGATATGATTTCTTGGGAGATACGAATGTTGTTGATGTTTATGTCCGCTATATCAGAAAAAAGATTGACCTGCCCAACAAACCTGCACTAATCCATACCGTACGCGGTGTTGGATATGTTTTAAGGAAAGCCAAATGAAACTTCGTCATAAAATAAATTTATATACTCTCGTTCTTTTTGCGGTCCTTTTGGTCCTGATGAACGTAACTGTTTATTTTACCTTTAGCAAATTGATTCTTGATAGCGAGTTAACAACTGCCTCGAAGGAAATGGAAAGAACAACAAGTGACATTGGAAAATCACTCGGAACCATACCTGAGTCAAATCTTTTACGATCTTACGTCCCGATAAATGGCATGATCCAATTAGTTACAGCCGATAACAGGAAAATATTCTCAGTGACTAGTCAACCTGAACAAAATTTAATTAACAGGAATACCAAATATATGCCAGGAGAAATGAGCAAATTCATCACCTACCAAAATAAATCATATTCTTTTGTCTCAATGCCCCTTATTTTACTAGATGGACGTGTTGCAAATCTTCAGGTGACAAAAAGTATTGAAGCCGCTGCTGAAAATTTAAAAATTCTCCGGCTTGTACTAATCGTAGTGACTGTTCTTGCATTAATACCAGTAATTATTTCAAGCCTGTTTTTGAGCAAACTCATCTCAAATCCCGTTACCTCGATGATTAAAACGATGACGGAAATAAGGGAAAGCGGCCGCTTTAAAAGATTACCGCTGGAGGCTGGTTCGAAGGATGAATTATTTCAGATGGGTGCAACCTTTAACCATATGATTGATTTGCTTGAAACAAACTATGATAAACAGCAGCAGTTCGCATCCAATGCATCACATGAATTCAAAACCCCCTTAACCATCATTGAGAGTTATGCCAGCTTGCTAAAAAGGAGAGGCTTGACGGAACCTGACTTATTTACCGAATCTGTAGAGGCCATTCATTCTGAGGCCATTAGAATGAAAGAAATGACTGAGCAGCTGTTATTACTTGCAAAGCACCATGAGCAATGGAACATCCAAAATACTATTATTGATTTAGGGACTTTTTTATCCCAAACATCAAATGCATTCCAGAGTTCGTTTAACAGAGAAATTCATTTCCATCAAGAACACGGGAAACCTTTAAAGGTTGAAACTGATGAGAAAAAATTAAAACAGCTTTTATTTATTTTTCTTGATAATGCTAGGAAATATAGTGATGAAGCCATCTCAGTAGTTTATGGATTAGAGCACGGTACGGCTTTTATAAAAATAATCGACAGCGGCACTGGTATCAGTCAAGAAGATCTGCCAAAGGTTTTTGATCGTTTTTACCGCGTTGATAAAGCGAGAAGTCGTAATAAGGGCGGCTCAGGCCTTGGTTTATCATTAGCAATGGAAATTGCCGCTGCCATCTGCGTTAGGATTCAGCTTGAAAGTACAGAAGGAGTTGGAACCACGGCTGTTCTTTATTTATAGGCTATGTTAAACTTGCCTGTTGATTCGAGCGAAAGGACCGCTTTCCGCGGGCAGTCCGGGAGCCTCCTTTGCGCATGACGCGCCTGCAGGGTCTCCCTTGTCCTGCTTTTCCCGCAGGAGTCTTGTGCTTTCCGCTGAAATCAACAAAGTGAGAAAATCAACAATGAGCTTTAACAGAGCCTATATTTAAAAAATAATCAATTTCTCAGCATTTTCTAATCTTATTATTAGAAAATAAAACTACGCAATAGTAAGAGGTGAAAAAAATGAAGAAAAAAGCATGGTTTTGGATGTTCATCAGCTTTGTAATAGTCATCACTATTTTTGCCGGCTGGGAGAAATTTAGGATTTTCAATGCCTCTTCAGAGATTCTTTCTAAAAAAGAGGCCCAAAATCTCATGCAGGACCGATATCAGGGCAAAGTTATACAAATTAAGTTAACCAATAAACAATATCATATTGAATTTGAAAAACAAGGTAATATATATAACGTTAGGCTTGATTCTGTTAGCGGGCAGGTTTTATCGTTTACAAGAATCGTTTCAAAGGCTCTTCAATTTGATAATCAGCCTACTAAATTTCCATCTGAGTCTCCCCCCTCTACCCCACAATCGGATCCATCAAAAAAACTAACGGAGTTGGATGCTGAGCAAATTGCAAAAAATCAGGTTAATGGAACGATAAAGCATATTTCGGCTGAAACCAGTGAAGAAGGTACCTATTATTTGGTTGAATTAGAAACACAAGATGGCCAAGAAGCTGTTGTACAAATTCATGCCATCACGGGAAAGGTGATGGCAGTATCATGGGATGACCAAAAAAATAATAATCATCAAAAAGATGATGATTCAAAAGACCGCACTAAAGATGATAACTAATTTGCACATTTTTAGAAAGAATACTGATGGCCCTTCTCATGTATTTCTAATGTTTCACCCCTGCTTCCTCTAATCTTTTCTGGATAATCTGGAATTGTAAAAAACAAAAAAGGAGGAAGTACGATGAAAAATAAGGTAATTGCCGGGGCGTTGGCAGCATCATTGATTTTAGGAGGGGCCGCTGCTGCCGGGGCTTCAAAAAACTATTCTGGAGCAGATGACACGATCCTTCAGGAGGACAAAAGTACCAGCACAGACGAAACGAAGCCTGCAGCAAATGTGAATGGGCATGAAGTAGAGATTGAAACTGAACATAGCCAAACAACTATAAAAGTTGAGGCAGATGACAACAACAATGGAAAGCACCATGGCAGACACAGCGGTGATGATTTTGAATCTGACGATGGCTTACACCATAACAGATATAGCGGAGACGATGATGCAAAATCGGATGATGGTTCTCACCACAATAGCCACGGCAGCGATGATGATTAATCCTTTAGAATAACTGGAAGAAGCCCTTCTCCACTTAATGGACAGGGCTTCTTTTTTAGTATTGGGTTCGTTAGTTAATAAAATTAAGAAATTTTCTTCAGTTCTTCGGTTAACTTTAAAAATAATTCCTTGTTCCCATCTTGTAATGTTTGGTCGATTTCCTTGAGGATTTTCTCCCTCTTAAATTCAAGCAGGGCACTTTTTAGGAACATCTCAGCAACTAAAGAATCAGAATACTCATCAGCATGTTGTGGTGTGTTTAATAATTTCTTTTCCATGGAAATCAACTCCTTAAGCTTTTTATCATTATACAGTCAGTATTCTAAAAATTCAAACACTTTATTTCAAAAACCTTAAAAAAGTTCAAAAAACCCAAGCAGATAAAAATAAAAAAGGGTGTCAGGCACCACAAAAAGACATTTTCAGCTTTTTGTCCATTCTACACGGACATTAAATCTTTGTATACAGTTTTCACCAAATGTTACCAATTTCAAAACTGATATTTTGATCAATATGTTTTTGGCGTAAGGATTAAAAAATGGGGGAAATTAAATATAAAAACTTAGATAAAAGCAGCATCAGGAGGAAGGGAAAAATGGAACAGAATTTATTATCCGGCCGTCAGCCGGTAAATAACATTGATGTTTATTATGAATTTTATCCTAATCCAGCATCGGAAAAGACGTTTGTTTTATTGCATGGCTTTCTTTCTTCCACCTTCACCTACCGTCATTTAGTTTCCTTATTGAAGAGGGATTACCAAGTGCTGTCAGTAGACCTCCCGCCATTTGG
Source organism: uncultured Neobacillus sp. (assembly GCA_964400595.1). Lineage (GTDB taxonomy): Bacteria > Bacillota > Bacilli > Bacillales > Cytobacillaceae > Neobacillus. The sequence goes on from CAYNUT010000005.1 coordinate 37,404, forward strand.
CAAAAGTGCAAAATGCAGCAGGTATGTTTATTCCTATAAAAACCTTGCCCGTACTGTAATCAAACTAACAGAATCCTTAGGGTTAAAGAAGATGACCTTTATTGGCCATTCAATGGGAGGACAAATTGTATTAAATATTCTTCATATGATGCCGGAGGTGGCCGATAAGGCGATTCTCCTATGCAGCTCAGCCTATCTGAAACGGTCAAATTTACCGCTTATCATTAGCAGCTATATTCCCTATTTCCATAAATTTGTGAAATATTGGTTTGCTAGAACCGGGGTGAAAAAAAACCTCCAGGACGCACTCTATAATCACTCAATAATTGATGATTATATGATTAATGGCTATCTTGAGCCGTTTTTACAGGATGAAATTTTTAAAGCGTTGACTCGGATGATCCGCGACCGTGAGGGCGATCTTCCACCGAAGATCCTAAAACAAATAAAAACGCCCTGCTTATTGATATGGGGAGACCATGATAAATCCATGCCGCTCGAAGTGGGAGAGAAGCTCAACAAAGATTTAGTCAATTCCGAGCTCATTGTCTTAAAAGAAACAGGACATGCTCTCCCGGAAGAACGGCCGTTTGAGGTATACGAATATATAATGAACTTTTTAGGAAAATTTCATGCGGCTGTCGAATAAAACTGCAATATTGGTCATACTTAACAACGATTTACAAACCAAAAATAACGCAGTGAGGGATGCCCACTGCGTTACCAATCAATTCGTTCTTTGAACAGAAATCCTGCATTCCTTATTTTCTTCCCCATAGATGATGCTTGACTAGTAAATTCACACAAAAATCCCCACTACTAATAATCATTTTTCATTATAATAATATCTATAGGAATTTTAATAGAAGGCTCTGTTAAACTTGCCTGTTGATTTGAGCGAAAGGACCTCTTTCAGAGGGGCGGGCCGGGAGCCTCCTCGGCGCATGACGCGCCTACAGGGTCTCCCCTGGGCCTGCTTTTCCTTCAGGAGTCTCGTTGTATCCGTTCCAATCAACAATGAGCTTTTACGAAGCCTAAAAGAAAGTAGGAATTCAAATGTCTCTCACGTTAGTTAAAGGGCAAAAAGCCGATGTGACGAAAAGTAATCCGGCCTTGATAAAAGTAAATGTGGAATTGGGGTGGAAAATCGCATCCGCCATCGACATTGACGCTTCAGCGTTTTTAATAGGGGGGAATGGAAAAGTTAGAAAGGATGAGGATTTTGTTTTTTATGGGCAGCCTTCTTCAGCATGTGAGTCGGTCACAAAAACGGCAGGTGCCAACAATAACAGCCAGCAGTTCCAGATTATTCTTTCAAAAATCCCTGCAGAAATTCAGAAAGTGGTCTTTTCACTAACCAGCTATTCACCGAACGAGTCCTTCCGTCAGGTTACCGATCTTTATCTTCGCATCCTTGACCCGCAAACGGGAACAGAAATTCTTCGGTTTCCGGTACCAAATACTTTTTCAAATGAAACAGCAATTGTTGTTGGGGATTTATACCGTCACTCGGGCAATTGGAAATTTAATTCAATTGGCGCTGGTTATTTCGGGGGACTCGCAGCCCTTTGCGGTTCCTTTGGTGTCGATTTAAAGGACGAGCAGCCATCTGCAGCACCAGGTTCATTGTACTCTGCACCTGCTCCTAGTGCTTCTAATTCAAGTCAGCAAAAGATGCAGCCACAGCCTCAGGTTCCACCACAGGAACCAGCCATTCCAATCGTCAATTTGGCGAAAATTGAATTAAAGAAAATGCAGGCCGTTAATATTAAAAAATCCCAGCGGATTACTGCTACATTGGAATGGGAAACAAATAAAGACCTTGATCTCTATTGCTTTTATGTCATGAAAAACGGTAGAACAGGAAAGGTGTATTACCGTGATATGGGAAGCATCCAATATTTTCCTTTTATAAAACTTGATGGGGATGCCCAGCAATATGGCAGGGAAACGATTGAAATCTATAAAACAGACGATTTGGCCTATGTTTTATTTGCCGCATACAGCGCTGTCGGCAATGGTGTAGGAAGCTTTTTCTCGATGAGAGCAAAAGCTGTGGTAGATAATCATATGGGGAATGTTGTGATTGCCCCTCTTCTAGAACGCAATGACAACGCTTATTGGGTAGCGATTGCACAAATTGATTTCACCAACCCTGGTGCTATGAAAGTCGCCCATGTAGAACGCTATTCAAAAGACCATTCAGAAGCCTCCCCGCTTTTATTTCCAGACGGCACCTTCAAAATGGACGCGGGGCCTATCGAATTTAAAAACGATGAAGATTACGAAAACTATTTTAATTAGGATTGATAGGCTATTTTTTCAAAAAAAGTGTCAGGCACCATGTGAAGAATTCACAGGTGCCTGACACCCTAAAAACACTTCTTATTTGTTATTTAAACCAGCCTTTTTCTTTGGATTGTGTAATGGCCTCGATGCGGTTTTTGACTTCGAGTTTATCGAGAATGATGGAGATGTAGTTACGGACGGTTCCGGTTTTGATGCTGAGTTCTTCGGCGATTTCTTTTGTGTTTTTCCCGTCTGCAACAAGCTCCAATACTTTTTTTTCCCGATCCGTCAGCGGATTTTCCTCCCCGTACAGATCATCCATTAACTCAGGAGCATAAACTCTTCTACCAGCCATGACACTTCTGATGGAACTAGCCAACTCTTCACTTGGGCTGTCTTTCAATAAATAGCCGCTTACACCTGCCTTCAGCGCCCTCTGAAAATAACCCGTCCGAGCGAACGTCGTTAGAATAATCACCTTACAGCCAAGTCCTTTTAGTTCTTCTGCTGCTTCAAGACCGCTTTTTCCGGGCATTTCAATATCCATGATACAAACATCAGGATTAAATTTCCGGACCATCGCCACTGCTTCCTCGCCATTTGCCGCCTTACCGACCACTTGCATATCCTCTTCCAGGTTAAGCAGTGAACCAAAGGCGCCCAAAAGCATTTTCTGGTCTTCAGCGATCACGATATTAATCATTCTCATCCCTCCTTATCCAACCCCGGCTTTACATCATTCGGCACCTTGATCAACAATGTCGTTCCTTCCTTTGTTTCAAGCTTCATGCTGCCGTTAATAAACTCCAGCCTCTCTTTCATGCCAATAAGGCCGTGGCCTTTTGCCAAGCGTCCTTCATCACCATTAAACGCTCCATCATCTCGGATAGTCAGCACCGTTTCCAAATTAGTTTGTCCGATCGAAATAAAGCAATTTCGAGCCCCACTATGTTTAACGACATTGTTCACTGCCTCTTTTAAACACATGCTTAAAATATTCTCAATCAGTGAAGAAACATTCGTCAGGGTGAATTCCCCTTCATATACTACGCTGATTTGCGCTGCTTTTAGCATCTCTTTTACACGAAGAATTTCATCCTTCAGCCGAATGCCCCGCATCGAGGAAACCATTTTTCTTACCTCACTTAAAGCTGTCCGGGCAGTTTGCTGTACATCTTTCAATTCATTACGTGCCTGTTCAGGATCTTTTGTAATCAACCTTCTTGCTAAATCCGTTTTCAGACCTATCAGTGAAAGTTTTTGTCCGAGTGTATCATGTAGATCGCGGGCAATCCGCTGCCTCTCCTCAAGTTTAACCAATTCAGCAATCCGCTTGTTGGCATCCTCAAGCTTTTCCTCCAGCTGCCCTCTTTCCTTTCGATTATAAATACTGAACGGAAGCAAAATGACGCTGATCCAAATGATAATGACAAATGGCAATTGTTTTAAAAATAATTCCTCCTGCATCACGATGCTATAGTTGATAGAGGCGGACGTGCTGATTAAATGAATAAAATACAACGTAAGAAATGCTGCTCGATCCTTAATATTGCCAATAAAGTAGGCAAGAAAAAAGGCGAAATAAACATAGCTGAACAGGCTTGTCGCCGTAATAGAAATGCCAATCAAAATTAGCGTCCATAAATATACCAGCCAGCCTTTTGAAATAAAAGCGATTCGGTAGAGAATGAAAAAGGTTAACGTAAGCAAGATCCCCACAACGATTTGAATCGTCGAGGGGGATTGAAAAATAAAGTAAAACGGTAATATACAAAGAACAGTCCAAATATACGGGGCAATTCCATTATTTTTTTGAAATGTGAAATACCTTTTTATCATAACGGAGCCCCTTCATTCCTAAAATCCTTTATCTTTTTATTTTAACGAAAACTGCAGTTTTTTTCCCTTATTTTAGATAAAAATCTGGCTTCTTTAAACCCGACAAACTTTTTCTCATGCTCATCCCACAAATGAAATTTTAGTGAGGATATGCTTGTCTTAAGCGTGATGGTAGGCACATTTTGTAAAGGAAGTGTCTGCTTATGCACCTCTTCCAATTTATAATTGGGTACTCTCGGGCTCAAATGATGAACATGGTGATAACCGATATTGCCGGTAAGCCATTGCAGCACTTTTGGCAACTTGTAATAGGAGCTCCCTTCCACGGCTGCCTTCACATATTCCCACTCTTTGTCGCCCTCAAAATAAGAATCTTCAAAGGTGTGCTGCACATAAAAGAGCCAGATGCCTGCAGAACCCGACAAGAAAAAGATTGGCCCCTCAACCATGAGAAATGACTCCCAGCCTATGGCCCAGCAAAGAGCGGCAATCACAGCAGCAATTCCAATGTTTATAAGATAGGTGTTAAACCGCTCCCTCAGCCTCGCCCCTTTTCTGTTAAAGCGGTTTTTAAAAAGAAAAATGTAAATCGGGCCAAGCACAAACATCACAAATGGATGGCGGTACAAGCGATATTGCATCTTTTTCATGCTGCTTGCCGACACATATTCTTCGACCGTCAGCATCCAAATATCCCCTGTTCCCCGTTTATCCAAATTACTGCTGGTTGCGTGATGAACAGAATGTTCATGCTGCCACCTGCTGTATGGGAACATGGTTATAAAACCGCAAATGGTGCCGAGGATTTTGTTTGCCGTCCGATTTCTAAAAAAAGAATGATGACAGCAGTCGTGAAATATAATAAAGATCCGCACCAAAAAGCCTGAAGCAGCCACACATAAGGCTATAGTCAGAAAATATGATATAGACAGACTTTTATAACTCAGAAACCATAGTAAAAAAAATGGGACCAGCGTATTGAGCAGCTGCTGGACACTGTTTTTTGCATTCGGCTGCTCAAATGGAGCAATCTGCTTTCGTAAATTCTTTGCTTTTTCGTGAACCATAATTTGATTTCCCTTCCTCTTTAGTTAAAACAAAGTATAGAGAAAGGATTCTCCATAAAACAGGCATACCTGTCATAGCCAAACCATGATAAATGTCATGGTTCATGGACAAAAAAAGGAAAAAGGTGTCGGGCGCCATGTGAATTCTTCACATAGTGCCTGACACCTTACTAAACAGCTTTATTTTGTGCGAACAAGGACTTTTGCGCTTTCTTCGAGGCGGCCGACTAATTTTTTGTTAGTTTCGCGGGCTGCTTTTACGTAACCGTCAGTTACGTTTTGCCATCCGTTTCGACGCTCTCTTGAATAGTTGATATAGTTTTCACTGCTTTCAACAAGGTTTTCTTCAAATCGCTGAATCAGGTCAAGACCTGCTGCAACAGGAGCCATCGCTAACTGTTCAAGACGTGTTGATACTTCATCAAATTGTTCTTTCAATTCAGGTTTAACAGCTTCTCCTTCTTCACGATCTTTTGCAAGTCTGTCTGCAACCGTTTTTGTTAATTCACTGCCTGTTTGTCTATAGGTTTGGAAAAGGCCGGCAAGCGATCCTCTAAATTCTTGATTGAAATTTACCATTTCTTTTACGCCATTCAGGAAAGCATCTTCTCTTCTTTCACGGCGCTTTCTAGCCTGTACTAACGATTGTTCATATTGATTCCAAAAAGTATCTACCAACATATCCACTACTCCTTCTTGGACAGCTTGTCCACTTTTCTTTGCTGCAGTGCTCATTTTTGTTCCTCCTTTTTTTCATGCTCCCAGTTCAGAGCCTTTGTTTTTATTGTATGTACTTCGTAGCTAGTCTATATATGTAATTTACACCTATATGTAATAATATGTCAATACCAATTATATAATAAAATAACCAGAATTTTATAAATGTTTATACCTTATAAATATTGGAAACATAAAATACTATAAATAACCATTGGAGGTATGTAAATTGAGTGAACACTTCAATATTTGTTATGGAATTCCTTATTTACGCCTAGGTGCTGGTGAACCATTAGTTTTTATTCACGGCCTAGGAGAAGTGAAAGAAGGCTGGGCAAACCAGTTTGAATTTGCCGATCAGTATGACCTGATTATTCCTGATTTACGCGGGCACGGAGAGTATGAATCACCACCTGGTGAAATATCCATTCATAATTTTGCGAAAGACGTCATTACCCTTCTAAAAGGGCTGGAAATTGAAAGCGCACACATTTGCGGGTTGTCAATGGGCGGGATGGTAGCCCAGGAAATTTATCGTCAGGCTCCAGAAATGTGCCTTTCCTTAATGCTCGTCAGTACCTTTCACTTTGCGCCAAAGCGCCTAGGGAAACTTTATCTTAAGCTCCGGCAAACTACTGTAGAAAATAAGTTACCTGATGTTCTGAGAGAAAAAGCGGCAAAACTTTGCCTTTATTCATGGTCCAGGGAAAATTTCGAAAGCTTTTATCAATTTTACCGGCCGAATAGCGAATTTTATTTCCAATCAATGGAAGCGTGTCTTAAAGTCAACAACTTAACATTACTCCCTCAAATTAAGGTGCCAACCCTCATCATTGGCGGGCAATATGATACGGTTATTCCTGTCTGGGTTCAATTATTGATGCATAAACAAATCCGTCACTCAGAGTTTGTTATTTTTAAAAATACAGGTCATATCGCAAAGTTAGAGGCAAAGGAAGAATTCAATGAAGTTCTCCGCAATTTTTTAAACAAACACAAAAGGGCAAGTTAGGAGGAAGGAAAAATCCTTCCTCTTCCCAATTGCCATCATTAAATATATATTACTTATTACAAACTTTATTACACAAATCCCTAAAGTGGATTGGAACGGCTGGAAGCCCATTGGTCCACAATTTTCGCAAATATACCAGATAAGGCAAGGCTGACATGTCCAGCTTCCACAGTGATATAAGTTTTATCCTCACTTGAAGCCAAGTCCATTATTGGCTTGCTCTGCTCTTCTAAAATAAGGTTGTCTTTTGAACCTGAAACAACGAACAAATTAGCTTCAATATTTTTTAAATCAGCCTTTTTATTCCCAAGCATAAATTCTCCTTTAACCAGTTTGTTCTCTTTAAAAAGATCATTGGCTAATTGTTTATATGCCTCACCTGCAAATGGAACCTGGTCAAGTGTCCATTTATTCATCCGGCGCCATTTATCAACATACCGATGGTCGTGCGCGCGATTTAATAGCATTGTATAATTTGTAAAATAAATTGGTGCTCCGATTGCCCTGAACATACCTTCCACAAGCATCGGCGGGACTACACCATATACATCGATTAAGTGGTCAATGATAAAATCGCCGCTTCTCATGCCTTCTGCCCATTTATCCGGTCCGATAAACGGCTCGAAATCTATCGGAACAGTCGCGACAATTAAATTTTTAATCGGCTCTTCGGCAATCGATGCGTAGATGGACGCAATTGTGCCGCCTAAGCAATATCCGACCAAAGTAATTTCTTCAGCTCCCGAATGGCGGATTGCCCGTTTTACTGCTGTCCGTAAATATTTCTCAATATAAGTATCAAGCCCCATCTTCTTGTCTTCATAGCCTGGGGAACCCCAATCCAAAAGATACACCTCATAGCCCATGTTTGTTAGTCCTTCAATCACACTGGCGTTCGGGGCAATATCTAGAATGTACGGTTTATTAAATAATGAGTAAACGAAAAATAAGGGAATTTCAAATCTCCTCTGTTTTGCGGGATAATGCCATAGAACCGATTTATTTTTTCTCCAAACTTCATTTCTCGGAGTATGGCCAACCTTCGGCTCTGGCCCGCTTAAAGCCTTAAACAAATGCGTCCAGCGGTTCTTCTCTTTTTCAATATCCAAATCAGGAATTAAATTCACTAAAGGTGTTTCAGCCGCCACGGTTCTAACCTCCACCTTCTATTATTTCGCAGGGCTGGATCCGGCCAATACCGGTTCAGCCTCAATGTTATTTTTAATAAGGCCTTTAATTTCGTCCATTTCTTCTTTGAAATTGCTTAATTTCAACAGCTCAAATTTCATTTCCTGAAGCTCTGCATGTAAATCCTTTGAATCTGCAAGCTCTTTTTTCGTTTTTACAAGTTCAGTTTTCAGTTGTTTTGTCAGCTTCATTATCTCTTTCGATACTTCCACAACACTTTCAATCTCTTTGCTTTGTGACGTAACAGAATCCCGCAGCTCCCAAATCTGCTCTTCAAGAGCTTCGATTTTTTCTTCCGCCTGAATGGTTAAGGACGCTACGTTCGTCACATCAGATTTTGTTGGCATGTTTAAGACGCTGGCAAGTGCCTCTTGATTTTTTTTAAATACCTCTAGATACCGAGAATGGATTTCCGTCCCAATATTGGACATCTTGACAAATTCCTTATTGTTCGTCCAAAGATAAATGAAATCATTAATCTGTTTTTCCCACAATAAACTCAGCTTGTGAAAAGATTCATACGGATCATATGGTTTTTTGCCTGACATTCGTTACACCCCTATTGATTATGATTTCGTTTGCTCTGTAACGCTTTTCATATATTTTTGAAACGGCATCATAGCAGATTTTACTTGTTTGGTAAAAAGATTCATTAAGACCTTTTGATTTTCATACAACACATTGCTTGTTTTCTTCACACTCTCAATATATTTTTCCCTGGCTTTTTTTCTATAAGCAATATATTGCTCCACTGTTTCCAAATACTTATCAAGTGCCTGGCCGCCTGTTAAGGAGCGAACCGGTGTCAATAATAGATTGGTAGTTTTCTTTTGAATATCATCCACTACTTGATTGATTTCCTCATAAGACTTGATAGGGAATAAGTGCTGAAATGCCGTGGTCGTCATAAGAAGTTCTTCTCTGGCCGTTTTCTCCCATTCTTTAAGCTCCCTGCTGAATTGCTCAGATACCTGCTTAATATTTTCTTGATTCCGTTTCACCCGATCAGCATAGTTTTTAACAGATTCCAAGAAAAGCTCATCGCGTTTGTTATACCGTTCTACCCACCTGTCCAACTCATCAAATCCAAGCTTCCAAACCATTTCCAAACTAGATAACTGCTCATTAGCATCACCGGCTGCTGCTTCTGTAGTTTCATTTGTTAATACTTCTTCCTTTTCTGCCATTTCCTACTCCCCCTCCTTAGCGGATTCCATTTCAAAAAATTGCTGTAAATCCGCTAATTCTTTTTCCAAAGTTTTTATTTTGCTATCACGGATGTCTTTCATTTCAGCTTTGTAAACAGAGCAACATTCTTTCCATAGTTTCCGCACTTCTATTAATCGTAAGAGATTCTCGCGCTGAATTTTGCTGATTTCATAAATCGTTTCATCAAGGAAATCTAACCGGTCCTCTAAATCTACTAGTCTTACAGAAATCTCGGCATATTCATCCTTATTCGCAAAATCTAATCGCTTTAACCACCTGGTTGTTAACCTTCTGTGAATTCTTGCCCATTTTAAATGCGCATTCATAGCCCGTCCAAATGCTTTTGTAAAGGTCCGGCAATTGGTCCAGGCATGTATGCTTTTATTCATTTCCGCTTCAAGTTTTTTGTAGTTTGCATCTGAATCATGATGTTTGGATTCCATATAAATCCCCTTCAACCAACCGGTCGGTATGTTTACCTAATCATAGTAAATTCAAGCCCTTTAGTCAATTTGGAATTCGTGAAATTTCTAAAATTTTAGTGAATTTTTTCCAGATTTAGAGTCCAATTGATAGGATTTTTTATTACTATAGAGCAGGTACTCAGTTTTTTATTGAACCCCTGCAGTAGTTCCACCGTCAACTACAAGCACATGTCCAAAAACATAATCTGAAGCGGCTGAGGCTAGGAATAATGCCGGCCCCTTCATATCGTCATTGGAACCAAAACGGCCAGCAGGTGTCCGTTCTAGAATTTTTTCTCCGGAATAATCCAAGATCGTTTTTGCCATTTTTGTCGGAAAAAATCCAGGTGCAATCGCATTAACATGAACATTGTATGGAGCAAGTTTAACAGCTAAATCCTTTGTAAAGGCAATAACTGCACCTTTGCTTGCCGTATAGCCAATCGCATCCATGACTAATGGATCCTGACCGCCCATGCCGGCGATGGAAGCAATGTTAATTATTTTTCCTGATCGCTGTTCTTTCATTATTTTTCCGACTGCCTGCGAAAATAAGAAGACAGCCTTCAAGTTAATATCCATGACCTTATCCCATTTATCCGCTGGCATTTCTAGAGCAGGGGCTCCCCAGCTTGTCCCGCTGTTGTTTACTAAAATATCAATTTGGCCAAATTCCTTCAGTGGTCCATCGACCACATTCTGAATGTCGAGAGGATTGGACACATCACATTTAAAGGCTATGGCCCGAACACCTCTTTCCTTAAGTGCATCGCAGAATTGCTGGCAGGCCTCAACATTTCTTGAACAAACGACCACATTAGCTCCCGCCTCGGCATAAGAAATCGCAATTTGCTGTCCTAATCCCCTGCCGCCGCCTGTGACAATGGCTGTTTTCCCTTTTAAACTGAATAAATCTTGAATATTCATCTGAATATCTCCTTTTCTATTAAGCTCTCACTTTTAATTTCTCTTGATCTCTTAATACTCTTCTAAGTAATTTTCCGACAGATGACTTTGGCAGCTCAGGAAGAATTTCCACTTCCTTTGGAGCCTTATATGGAGCAAGGTTCTCTTTACCGAATTGTTTAATTTCCTCTTCTGTAATCGAAAAACCGGTCTTTAGCTTAACGTAGACCTTAACGGTTTCCCCGCGGTAAGGGTCTGGAACTCCGACGGCAAGCGCTTCCTCGACTGCTTCATGCTGGTAGAGCACTTCCTCAATCTCGCTGGGATAAACGTTGTAGCCGCTTGCGATAATCATATCCTTTTTCCGATCAACAATATAAAAATAACCGTCTTCATCCATTCTTGCGATATCGCCCGTAAACAGCCAGCCATCTTTTAAAACAGCCGCTGTTTCTTCTGGACGGTTCCAGTAGCCTTTCATGACCTGCGGCCCTTTTACAATTAATTCCCCTGCCTCACCCACAGGTGCATCGACATATCCATCATCTGTCTCAAGAACAATTTTGACGATCGTACTTTGAACAGGAATTCCAATACTACCGTATTTTCTTGGGACAAATGGGGGATTAAATATAACCGTTGGAGATGCCTCAGACAGACCATAACCATCAAGGAGCATAGCACCTGTTCTTCTTTCGAACACCTTTGCAGCCTCCACCGGCAGCGGTGCGCCGCCGCAGCTTATGTAATAAAGGTCATCAAACCCGCACTCTTCGAGCCCTGTCTGGCTGTTTAAGGCGAAAAACATCGTCGGAACACCAGACAGTTGGAATGGTTTTTCGCGCTTAACCGTTTCCATCACTTCCTGCGGATCAAAGCGCGGCAGGATAATTTGATTGGCTCCTTCCCTAATTCCGCAAAGGGCCACACTTGAGAGCCCGTATACATGGAAAAATGGCAAAACACTAATCATTTTAAAATCTTCCGGTTTGTTATTACATGCTTTGTAGGCAAAATCACAAACCATATTGAAATTTGATAAAAGATTCGTATGTGTCAGCATGACTCCCTTGGAGAGACCAGTGGTTCCACCTGTATATTGCAAGAGGGCGACATCCTTATCACGGTCAATCTCTACTTCTGGGAGGTTAACCTCAACATGAAGAAATTCATCGAAATACTGATCCCCATCAGCAAGTTCAAACCTTTCGCCACCAAGGTTTACAACGAGCAATTTTTTTAAGGAAGTACTTGGCTGCACCTTTTTCACTCTTGGATAGAGCGCATCGAGAACAACCATATATTCAGAGCCTGAATCATTTAATACATGCTCGATTTCTCGTTCCACATACATTGGATTAACTTGGACAGCAATTCCACCTAAGCGAAAAACCGCGAATAGTGTGAAAATGTATTGCGGGGAATTGGGAAGAATAATGGCTAATCGATCACCTTTAGTAAATCCAGCATTATGTAGAGCTGAGGCCAACCGATCTGTCATTGCTTTTGCAGCATTAAAACTAATTACATTGCCATAAAAGGTAAAGGCAGGCTTGTCACCGAACCGCCTAACAGCGTCTTGTAAAAAATCGTACAAGGAAGGATGTTCCATACTTACATTCTCATCAATTCTCGGGTCATAAAACTTCAACCATGGCTTTTGCTGGTAAACCATAAACTTACGATGCCTCCTCAGGATCTTTGTTATCAATATTCCTCCCGTTTAATCCCACTGCTGTAAATTCTTCGAAGTCATCATCTATTACATCAATTAGAATATTAATATAATTATGATTATTGTGGTAAAAATCCAATTTGTAAACCTTACTTTCTCGACACAATTCCACAATTTACCTCTAATTTCCTTTATTAAAACATAGGAATCTCAACTAAAATCTAGTGTGTACAAAATGCGAATCATTGAGAAAATAGGCAGATTTTGTCGGAAAATATTTTAAGTGTTCACAAAATTCCGTTTTGAAATAATGGGATTTTATTTCACTTTTAACTTTTTTCTACCATTTATAATAAAAAGAATTCAAAAATAATATATCTCTATAAAAATAAAGACGGTGTCAGGCACCACAAAAAGACATTTTACCCATTTTTGTCCGTGTGCAGTGGACATTCTATTATATAGCTCACATTGCATGGACATTTTTAGTTCTTTTGGGTTAGTGGCATTCATATAATCTAGTATTATTCTGAACAAAGGAGTTGTCTTCATGCCAGTTACTAAGGCCAATGAAATTGATCTGTACTATGAGGTTCACGGTGAGGGAGAACCGCTGCTTCTGATTATGGGGCTGTCACTTAGCTCAAAATCCTGGTTCAGAACGGTACCAGCCCTCAGTGAGAACTATAAAGTTATTATTTTCGACAACCGTGGAACAGGTTTCAGCAGTAAACCGAATACGCCATATTCAATCGAGATGATGGCAAATGATGCCCTGGCTGTTATGGATGCAGCCGAAGTAGAATCAGCCCATGTCTATGGAATCTCCATGGGCGGGATGATTGCTCAACGATTAGCCATCCAATATCCCGAGAGAATACGCTCCCTTATCCTTGGCTGCACAACTTCCGGCGGTGCTAATCATGTCCAGCCAGGGGCAGATGTTTCGATGCTCATGCTATCGAGAGCCTCTTCCACGGCAACACCAGAGGAAATGGCCTGGGCTACGGCGCCAATCCTTTACAGTCAATCATTTCTTGAAAACCAGCGGGATTTGGTAGCTGAAGATATTAAGAGGCGGATAGAACAGCCGATTCTCCCTTATGCATATATGCTTCAGCTTCAGGCCTGTTTGGCTCATGATTCTTATAAGGAGCTTGACCAAATCAAAGTGCCAGCCTTCGTCATACATGGGGATGAAGATAAACTTGTCCCCTTCGAAAATGGTGAAACCCTAGCAGAGAAACTGCCAAATGCTGAATTTTTAACTGTTAAAGGTGCCGGCCATATCTATGTGACAGAGGCAAATGACCTAGTGAATCAAAAAGTGCTGGAATTTCTAAAAAAACATTAATGGTGTAAAAAGCCTGGCCACAATGTGGATGGGCTTTTTTCTAACCAGTCTTTTTTACTATTCATAATTTTTAAAATATTTTAACTTTACAAAACATGCTAATTGGATTTAATATAATATCAAATAGGAGGGATCAATATGGGACAGGTTTCGATTAGTTGCTCCGGAATTCCTTATTTGCGTATGGGCTCAGGTGAACCTTTAGTTTTTATCCATGGTCTCGGTGAAGTGAAAGAGGGCTGGAACAATCAGTTTGAATTTGCTGATCAATATGACTTGATTATTCCGGATCTAAGGGGACATGGTGAACATATTTCATCAGATAGAATCTCCATTCCGGCCTTCGCAAGTGATGTCATCGGATTATTGAATGAGCTTAATATTGAAAACGCTCACATATGTGGTTTGTCCATGGGAGGCATGGTCGCTCAAGAAATTTATCGTCAGGCTCCTGAAATGTGTAAATCATTAATGCTGGTTAGCACCTTCCACTTTGTTCCAAAACAGCTGGCAAAGCTAATATTAAATTATCGTAAAGCCATATCCTTGTCCAACCGTCCAAAAATTTCAAAAGAAGCTGCCTCACGGATTGCGCTCAATTCATGGAATCGAAAAAACATCGAAGAATTCTATAAATTTTATAAACCAAATAATAGCGAAATTTTCCTTAAATCAGTCCAAGCATGTCTAAATGTCAATAATCAAAACCTTTTGCCAAAAATAAAAGTTCCTACTCTTATTGTCGGCGGCCAATATGATTCCATTATTCCTGTTTGGGTACAGCTCTGGATGCATAAAAAAATTCCCAACTCAGAGTTTGTTATCGTCAGGAACACGGGGCATATTGCTAAATTAGAAGCAAAAGATTCCTTTAACAGAATCCTACGCAACTTTTTGAAAAAACACAGCATCGCAAGTTAAAAATAATATATCACACCCCTAAAATTATGCAAAAATGCCCGGCCTCCACAGTCCGGGCATTTCTATAAATCTCCCATCCTACTATTGTATGCTTGCACTCGTTCCCCCATCAAATACGAGTACATGACCGAACATAATTAGAGGCATCTGATGCTGAGAACAGTTCAGGTCTTACGCTTTCATTTTAGCAAGCTCTATATCACGCAATTCCCTCCTGAGCAATTTTCCAACAGATGATTTAGGAAGCTCAGCTAAGATTTCTACTTCTTTCGGAGCCTTATACGGTGCAAGATTGTCGTAGGCAAACTGCTTAATTTCATCAACTGATAGTGTAAAGCCTCCTTTTAGTTTGATAAATGCCTTAACCGTTTCCCCTCGGTAAGAATCCGGGACGCCAATGACAATAGCCTCTTCGACCCCCTCTAACTTATAGAGAACCTCCTCGACTTCACGAGGATAAACATTGTATCCGCTCGCAATAATCATATCTTTTTTCCGGTCAAGGATATAGAAGAAGCCGTCTTCATCCATTTTGGCAATATCGCCGGTAAATAACCAGCCATCCTTAATTACTTCCTCTGTATCCTTAGGACGGTTCCAATATCCCTGCATAATCTGGGGGCCCATTGCAATCAATTCCCCGGCTTCGCCGACAGGAACATCGACATATTCTCCGTCTTCTGTCTCGCGGACAATTCTGATCACCGTGCTTTGCACCGGAATGCCAATACTTCCATATTTTCCAGGGACAAATGGAGGGTTGAAGGCGAGTGTTGGTGCTGCTTCTGAAAGGCCATAGCCATCATTAAGCTTCGCGCCGGTTAATTTTTCAAACACCTTGGCTGTTTCCACTGGAAGCGGCGCCCCTCCGCTGCCGATATACCACAATTTATCAAATTCACATTCCTTTAATAATTCCGGCTGGCTGATTAAAGCAAAGTACATAGTTGGTACTCCGGCAAAGATTAATGGCTTCTCCCGTTTAATAGTTTCAATTACTTCTTTCACATCAAACCGAGGCAAAATAATTTGATTGGCACCTTCTCTAATTCCGCATAGAGCGACACTTGATAGACCATAAACATGGAACATTGGCAGAACAGTTATCATTTTTAAAGATTCCGGCACATCATCCCATGTATTAAAAAGAAAATCACAAACCTGGTTGAAATTCGCTAAAAGATTATAGTGTGTAAGCATGACACCTTTTGGAACACCCGTTGTTCCGCCGGTGTATTGCAGCACGGCAATATCTTGGTGAGGATCAATTTCAACAGCCGGGACTTCCCCGCCGCTTGCTAGAACTTCTTCAAAATAATAATCACCTTCTGCGAGTTTTTGTTTTTCACCGCCGAAGCTGACAACAGTTACATTTTTCAAGGATGTGTCCGACTTAACTTTAACAATTTTTGGATAGAAAGCATCAAGGGCAATCATGAATTTAGCTCCAGAATCCTCTAAAACAAACTCGATTTCCCTTTCCACATACATTGGATTCACCTGAACAACAATTCCACCCAGGCGAAAAACAGCAAATAACGAAAAAACGTATTGAGGGCAGTTTGGAAGCATAATGGCGACACGATCACCTTTTTTAAAGCCTTCTCTATGTAATGCTGCTGCGAGCCTGTCGACCAGCACCTTTGTTTCAAAAAAGCTAAAGACCCTCTCATAAAAGGTGAAGGCTGGTTTTTCGCCAAAACGATTGACAGCGCTTTCCAAGAAATCATAAAGCGACTCATGCTTTACACTCACATTTTCATCGACTCGCGGATCATACCATTTCAACCAAGGCTTTTGCTGATAAACCATTTACACATCCTCCTCAAGCAATAATTTTAATTATTTCAATTCTTGATACAATATAAATTATTGTAATGAATAGAAAATTTGTAAACGTACTAATCTCGACACATTTCCACATTTACCCACCATTTTTTAATATAGTAAAAAAAGAAATTCCCACCTAAGCAGGGATTTCTTCTAATTTACTAACCTAGAAATCAATCGAAATTTGTCAGAATACTATATATTGTTCACAAAATTATAACATTTTATGTGAACAATATATGACAAACTCGGTGAAGCACAACTTTTGTTGAAAATTGGATCTTACGCTTCAAAATCTTCCTGATTTAAAAATAGAGTACAGCAGCCATAGAAACATTATCGTGGCGATACCAAATCCGATTTCGACAATAGGAATTTGGGCTAGAAGAAAAGAGGTCTGCCCTGTTAAGGATGATCCAATAATAACTCCCGCCATTAAAATACATAACGATAACAGTGTAATGCTAAAAGACAACCGGTTACTGATGCGATTTAATTTCTTAAAAAGCGATTCGAACTCCGGTGTCGTAATATCAATTTTCATCTTCCCTTTTTTCATCACGGAGGTAAAATCTTTAACTGTCTGCGGAAGGTCTTGAATGATATCTTCATATTCATTAAATTGATTCCATACTTTTTCTGCCATGTTTATGGGATTTAAGCGTTCTTTCACCAATTTCCGTCCAAACGGCTCAGCAATTTTAATAATACTTAAATCAGGATCAAGCTTTTGGATAACCCCTTCTAATGTCAGAAGTGATTTTGCAAGAATCGTTAAATCTGTAGGAATCTTGATTCTATGCCGATAGGCAACAGCAAATAACTCATTCACGACTTTGCCAAGGCTCATCTCACTAAATGGAACATTGGAATATTTCTCCCTGAGAACATCAACATCCGACCTTAACTTACCACGGTGGATAGTGTCAGGCACCAAGCCCATTCTCATTAATGTTCGAACTATATCATCTGTATTTTGGTTCATCATCGCAATCACTAACGAGGCTACATGATCTCTCATGTCCGGGCTCAGGCGGCCGACAATGCCAAAATCCATAAAGGCTATGACTTCTCCAGGCAGGGCCAAAATATTCCCTGGATGCGGATCACCGTGAAAAAAACCTTCGATTAAAATCTGATGAAATATAGCATTTACAACCGTTTCTCCAAGTGATTTACTATCATATCCAGCTTGATGAAGCTTGTCGATTTCGATTAATTTTGTTCCTTCAATAAATTCCATTGTTAAAACCTTCGCTGTTGTGTATTCCCAATATATCTTTGGAATCAGTACCTTTGATTCGTTTATAAACTGGCGGGCAATTCGTTCTGCATTGCGCCCTTCATTTTCATAATCCAATTCTTCCCGGATAGAATTCACTAATTCTTCAACAATATCACGAATTTGATATCTCTCAGCCCACTCAAGCCTTGCCTCTGCTAATCTTGATAAATCCTGAAGAATTTCTAAATCCGTTTCTACAACCTGCCTGATATTGGGCCGCTGCACCTTTACGGCCACTCTTTCCCCTGTTAGCAGCACGGCAGCATGAACCTGTCCGATAGAAGCTGCTGCAATAGGTATGGGGCAAAATTCGGCGAAAGAGTGATCAAGCGATTCATCCAATTCTTGTTCAAGAATCCTCTTTACATCTTCAAATGGAAAAAGAGAGACACTATCCTGAAGCTTTACTAACTCATGAATGATTTCAGCAGGGATGATATCCGGCCTGGTGCTGGCAATCTGTCCCATTTTCACAAAGGTAGGCCCAAGTTCCTCCAAAAACATTCTGATTCGTTCCCCGGTTGTCCTGGTACTTAATGTTTCATTCTCTTCGACAAAAACCCGCTTAGGGACGGATAACAGGTCTAGCAGCCCTAATTCTTTCATGATAAAGCCGAAGCCGTATTTAGTGAACGCATAAACAATGTCCCTGTAGCGCTGCAGGTGGCGGACTCTTTTTTTAATCATATATATCACTCCTGTCTGGAGTCCTTTTCTACAACATCTCACTCTTTGCAGCTTTTTTCAAGTCTGGTTATGCGCCGTCTTAAAATGTTCATTTTTAAAAAAATCAATGAGCGGTCCTTTTTGCGGACCGCCCATTTAAGATTGAAATTATTTTTTTAGCATAGTAAATACTTGCTCGACATCTTTATCTCCACGGCCCGAAAGATTGACGATGATAATATCGTTTTCAGAGAGGCCTTGTGCAAGTTTCATAGCATATGCAATTGCATGAGAACTTTCAAGTGCAGGAATAATCCCCTCTGTTTTGCTTAATACCAAGAAAGCATCTAATGCCTCTTGGCCTGTTACGGTTACATACTCCCCTCTTCCGCTAGTTTTTAAATGACTATGCTCAGGCCCCACACCTGGATAATCCAAGCCAGCTGCAATCGAGAAGGTCGGTTTAGGCTCACCGTTTTCATCTAACAATGTTAAACATTTAAAACCGTGGATGACCGCAGGAACTCCCTCCGTTAAGGTTGGTGCCTCTGCCGGCTCCACTCCTATTAAGCGGACGCTTGGCTCTTCAAGATAGTGGGCAAACGCGCCGATTGCATTGCTCCCTCCTCCTGCACAGGCAATCACAGCATTAGGAAGCTTTCCTTCTTTTTCAAGAATCTGTCGTTTCGATTCTTCGCTGATAATAGACTGGAAATGTTTAACCATCGTTGGATACGGATGCGGGCCGACTGCAGAACCTAATAAATAAAAAGTATTTTTATAGTTTTGCACCAAGTCCCCTAACGCTTCATCGACAGCGTCTTTTAAGCGCCCCTGTCCTTTTGTTACCGGAACGACCTTAGCTCCTAATAATTCCATACGGAAGACGTTCAGTGCCTGGCGTTCTGTGTCAACTTTGCCCATATAAATCACACATTCAATACCAAACATGGCACAGGCAGTCGCTGTGGCCACACCATGCTGGCCTGCTCCAGTTTCCGCGATAACCCTCTTTACTCCCATCCGTTTCGCTAACAGGATCTGCCCGATGGCATTATTAATTTTGTGAGCCCCGGTATGGTTGAGGTCTTCCCGTTTAAGGTAAATTTTTGCCCCGCCCAGTTGCTTGGTAAGATTTTGAGCCAGGGTCAGCGGGTTTTCCCTTCCCACGTATTCCTTCAAATAAAATTTCAATTCCTCAATGAATTCCGGGTCATCCTTATACCTTAAAAATTGATCTTCCAGTTCGTTCATCACTTGCTGAAGGTCCTCAGGAATAAAACTGCCGCCAAACTCCCCAAAATAACCCCGGCTTTCTAAACTAACTCTCTCCTTGCTCATCTCAACTCGACTCCTTCTACAAAAACTATTTTAACTGAATATTACGACAATTATTTTATCACATTATGGGTATTCTGCAAACTCTAAAGCAAGTTGTAACCTTTTACTTACAAAAAGAACCCAGCAAAACAAGACTTTGATCTCGTTATGCCAGGTCCTTATTTTGGTAATAGGCACCCATTTATTCGTATCGAAGTGATTCGATCGGATCAAGCTTAGATGCCTTGTTTGCGGGAAGAAGTCCAAACAAGACTCCAATTGCCATCGAGAATACAACACCGCCAGCAACAACTTGCCACGAAACCAACGGTGGCCAGCCGGCAAAAAGGCTTACGATTGCGGCAGCTCCCCAGCCGAGAAAAATCCCAAGGATACCGCCTATTAATGTTAATGTAACGGATTCAATTAAAAATTGTGTCAAGACCTGGCTTCTTGTTGCTCCCAGTGCCATGCGGATTCCAATCTCCCTTGTTCTCTCGGTTACAGACACAAGCATAATATTCATGACACCAATTCCGCCTACAAACAAAGAAATACCGGCAATACTGCCAATGACCAAGGTCATAATATTCGTTACCTGGCCTATTCCTTGGGCAATTTCCTCCATATTAATGACTTGATAAGATTTTTCTGTATTATGCATCTTGTTTAACAGATTAGCTGCCCTTTTTCCGGTCATTTGCAGATCCTCTGCCGACGCTGCCTGCAAGGTTACCTTCGTAAAATCACTGCTGCCGTAAATATTCTTCCATGTTTGGAAGGGAAGATAGACTTCCATGGAACCAAAGGACAGAAGGCCTGTCGGTTTTTCCAAAACTCCAATGATTTCAATCGGCTGATTGGCCACCAAGATAATCTTCCCAAGTGGATTTTCACCTTTAAAAAGTTCTTCTTCCAATTTATAGCTAATAATTCCTGCGCGTCTCCCCCCGACAAATTCAGCTGTAGAAAGGTTTCTCCCCTTTGCCACCTTCAACTCATTTAATTGGAGATAGGCCTGATTAATGCCGGTTGTCGATACATCCGCTGAATCCTTCTGAAATTTAGCTGTCGACAATTTGGTGCTGGATGCCACTACCTTTTTCACCTGAGGAATTTGTTCAAGCGCACGGATATCCTCCTGCTTAAAAGGTGCCTGCAAAAAGATATTCGGGTTTGCCTGCATTTCCTCATCTGAAGGCTGATAAAACATTTCAATCGTATTCCCTGGACCTGTGAACTGTGCTTTCAGCATAGCCTCCCCGCCCTGTCCAATCGCCACGACGATAATAACAGCCCCAACACCAATCACAATTCCAAGCATTGTCAGAATACTTCTCATCTTGTGGGCTTTAAGGGAACTGAATGCCATCACTAGGCTTTCCATAAAACTCATCGAAACGGCCCCCTTTCAGAAAAAGCAGGAGCCTGAACCATGCCATCCCTGACCATAATCGTGCGGTTTGCATACTCAGCCACCTCCGGCTCGTGAGTTACAACGATAACCGTAACGCCCTCTTCATTTAGAGTACGAAATTGCTCCATGATGGACATGCTCGTTTTCGTATCAAGTGCACCGGTCGGCTCATCGGCTAATATAAGCTTAGGCTTATTCACGATGGCTCTTGCAATTGCCACACGCTGTTTTTGTCCGCCGGATAAAGCATTGGGAAGGTGATCCATCCGGTCAGATAGCCCCATTTTTATTAGTGCTTCCTCCGCTCTTTCATGCCTTTCAGCTTTTTCAATACCAGCATAAATCATTGGCAGTTCCACATTTTTTAATGCAGACAGCCGCGGCAACAAATGAAATTGCTGGAATACAAAGCCGATTGAGTGATTTCTTACCCGGGCAAGTTCCTTATCATTATAATTGGATACATTTTCGCCGCAGAGAAGGTACTCTCCTTCTGTCGGCTTATCCAAGCAGCCGATTATATTCATTAAAGTGGACTTCCCGGAGCCTGAAGGACCCATAATGGCGACAAATTCTCCCTCCTCAATCGTAAGGGAAATATTGTCTAACACCTTTATGCTTTCCTTTCCTAGCATAAAGGATCTGGCGATGGATTCCAGCTGGATCATTTTACTGTCACTTCCATCCCATCCTTTATCTTTTGAGGTCCATTAATAATCACATGATCATCTTTTGAAACACCTTCCAGGATTTCAATCTTCTTTCCTGAGGAGATGCCAGTTTTAATCTTCTGCTTGCTGGCTTTCCCTTTCTTAACGGTAAACACATATGTCTTATCACCATCATCCTGCAGGGCATCCATTGGTAAAACCATGGCCGTCTTTTTCTCCGTTTCAATTTCCATGATGACTTGGAATCCTGGCTTTAAAGCCTTCGTGTCACCTGTAATCTCCACTGAAACAGGATACTGGACTGCCTGATTTTCATTTGGCAGGCCTGATTGATTTTGCTGGGGCAAGAGAGCAATTTTCGTAATGACGCCCTGCCACTTCTGGCCGGGTACAGCATCCGATTTCAAGGTAACCTTCTGTCCATTTTTAACCTTTAAGGTATCGTACTCAGATAAATTCCCTGTCGCTGTCAGTCCTTCCAGCTTTCCAATATGTACAATCGGCTCCGCTAATGTTCCTTCCACGGGTGTTTTGTCAGGTTTTCTAGCTGATAAAACGACTCCGTCCATATTACTCTTTATCTCTAATTCACCTTGACGTTTTTTAATCATATCCCTTTGGAGGCTGGCTTGCTTGAGATCAAGATTGGCTAATTTCTTTTCAGTGTCGAGACGCTCAAATTCAGGTTCAAGCTGTTTCTTTGCTTCATCTTTTCCAGCCTGATCGCTTAATGATTTTTCTTTATCTTTTAATTCCTTGATTTGCTTTTCAACTTGGTTAATTTTTAAATTCGCCGATTCAATCGCCAATTTATTTTGCTCTGCTTCTAATTCCAGCTGTGAATTTTGCAGTTTTGCTATTATGGCCCCTTTCTTGATTGTTTGACCTTCTTCCACCAGCAGTTCCTTCAGTTCCCCTTTATCAGGAGCCGCATAAACTATTTGTTCTTCTTGCAGCTTTACTGTTCCGGGAATCATCAGCATGGATGAAATTTCCTCTTGTGTTAACAGTGCCGTTTTTACAGCGGGGCCTTTTGCTAAAACCTGCCGGTATACACTGACAAAAATCAAGATGGCAATCAAGCTGATAACCCCAAGCATTATCCATGTTTTCATTTTCATAGCTTCGGAGCCCCTTGGAGGAGTGTACTAATTAAGCCTAAACCAATTTGAATCAGGAAGAAAATAATCGCAATCGTCCACGCTGCCCCCTTTGAAAATTTTGCTGTTTTATTCAACCCAATTGCTGTTAAGATTAAGGACCAAATTCCGAATACCTCAATAGAGTTTAATACCCCGGCTTTTTCCTGATTCAATAAACCTGCTAAACTTGTAATATATATTTCTGAACTACCGCCGATAAAATAGCGAATCCCCATATTTAGAAGAAGACCAGTGCCGCCAATTATCATGATAAAGGTGTTCATTGAAAACAATTGCTTAAAGCTTACAGATAAATTAGCCATCCTTGCAATTGCTAATTCAATCGCACTGCTGATTAGAACACCGAATATTGGGGAAAGGATACCAGTAACCCCTACCATGATCTTCGTAATGCCCAAGACTATGTCCGCTTGATCCTCCGGGACTCCTTGACCGATTAATGTGTCAGCATCCAGTGACATGGCCATAAGGATTGTTCCTGCTAAATAGAGGATACTAACAATGATTATTTCCATCCAGATTCTTGGATTTTCTCTAATCCTCTCAAACTGCAGGCCCGGGCTGGTATACATAGCAAATAAATTCGGATTCTCCCTATTTGTGTTCGCTTCTTTCTGTAATTCCATTTCCTGAAACCCCCGTTTCCTTTTTTGTAAATAATTTCAATTTAATTATACGACAAAATACGGGGGAAGTTTCATTTTTTTTGCCATTTGTGTCAGGAACCATGGAGGCCAGTCCTCATGCATTGTTACGCATACAAAAAAAAGAACCGGGCATAACAAGGTTTGACCTCGAAACGCCAGATTCTAAGAACAGGAGAACACTTATCTTAAGGGACCATATTCCCTGCAGCCTTATA
Organism: uncultured Neobacillus sp.; assembly: GCA_964400595.1. GTDB lineage: Bacteria > Bacillota > Bacilli > Bacillales > Cytobacillaceae > Neobacillus. The sequence goes on from CAYNUT010000005.1 coordinate 61,259, forward strand.
AATTTGATACCATTCTTCCCGTGTCATTCTGAGGTCAGCCCCTTTACATGCATCCTTCATTCTCGCCGGATTCGTTGTTCCCAACACTACCTGAATATTGGCAGGGTGGCGTGTAATCCAGGCAACAGCGATGGCAGTATTTGTTACGCCATATTTTTCTGCAATTTGGTCCATAGACCTATTCAACTCCGGAAACCGCTCTAAATCTCCTAGAAATGAACCTTCAAAGAAGCCGTGCTGGAACGGCGACCAGGCCTGCATCGTGATATCGTGGAGACGGCAATATTCCAAAATGCTGCTGTCACGGTTGATCGACTGATCAATCTTCATATTTAAGGCAATGCCAGAGTCAATCATTGGAGTATGCGCGATACCGAATTGAAGCTGATTGACCACTAATTTGTACGGTATGTACTTCTGAAGCAGCTCAATTTGTGCCGGATTATGGTTGGAGACACCAAAATATTTGACCTTGCCGCTAGCATGCAACTCTTCAAATGCTTCCGCCACCTCAGCTGGATCCATTAATGGGTCGGGACGATGCAGCAGCAAAATATCGAGATACTCCGTTTTTAACCGCTTTAATATCCCGTTTACAGACATAATGACGTGCTCCCTAGAGAAATCAAAATAACCTTCAGGAGTGATAATGCCACATTTGCTTTGCAAAATCATTTTTTCACGAATGCTTGGACTCATTTGTACCGCTTCAGAAAAAATTTTCTCGCATTCTCCCCTGCCATAGATATCAGCATGGTCAAAAAAATTAATCCCCTCATCCATGGCCGTCCGGATTAACTTTTCTGCTTCAGTAATGGAAAGCTGTGTTAAACGCATATTGCCCATAATGATGTTTGATGTCGATAAATCCGTTTCAGCAATGTTGATGTATTTCAATTAGAACTCCCCCTCAAATTAGTAAATAGGCTGCTTTACTCTTTAAAATGACCTGCTTTAGTGTCCGCAGGAATTTCCCACTTCAAATAGGCTGCGATGTCTTTAAATGGTGAAGAGTTTAACCCATCTTTCATGCATAATTTATGCTAATGTGAATAATTCCTTTCATTTAAACCAGCTGAGAATTAAGTCTGTCAAAGGTATTTTTTGGCACGATTATTGCGAGGTAACTATTGAAGAGTATTTTAATTTGACAAATGGTGGAGGGATTTTTTATGGCTATTGACCAATTGAAGAATATCAAAATTAGGAAAGTAGAAAAAAAAGATTTTTCTCAACTGTTACCTTTAATGTTTAGTTACATTGTCGATTTTTATGAATGTCCCCGCCCTGAGGAAAAAACACTTCTTCATTTTTTAAACGAAATTAACAGTGACTCAACAAAAGGCTTACAATTTGTTGCTGAAAAAGATCATGAGATAATTGGATTTGCAACTTTATTTTTTACTTATAATACTCTTGAAGTCAAAAAAATCGCGGTACTGCATGATTTATTTGTCATTCCGCAATACAGAAAAGAGAAAGTGGGACAAACACTCTTTGAAACATGTCTTACATTTATTCGAGAAAATGATTTTGCCTTTATGGTTTGGGAAACAGCCCAAGATAATATTATAGCTCAAAAACTATATGATAAAATGGGCGGACAGAAAAATTCTTGGATTCAATACCAAATGACTTAAATATTTTAAAACATGCTATTGTTCAAGAAGGACCTCAAAGAGATCCTTCTTTTCTAATAGGTCATCAACAGTTTCATTTAGCACAGCCGCTGTTTTAGACAGAACCGGCAAAGCACCCATTTTTTCCTCTTATCTATTTCGTTGAAATCTCCACCAAAGGCATTTTTAGCAAGTTTTTATGTTAAAAAGTCTCATAAATAATAGATCCGGTCTGTGTAGTTTCGTAATCCCCCAAAGCGTTTATTTCTGACTTAAAGGAATTGGATAATAAAATTTCCTTTATACAGCTGATAAGTGGATCTGTTTCAGGCGTTTTTAAAATAACAAGATCGTAATTTTCTTTTATTAATGGAATAAAGTCAATTCCAACGATTTTTGCAGCTTTTTCAATGCCCACTCCAACATCTGCGAGCCCGGCAGCAACAGCTGAAGCAACACTTAAATGGCTGGTCTCTTCTATCTCATATCCCTTTAATTGACGAGATGGTATTTGATTGTTCCTCAGCTGTTCATCCAAAAGAATCCGCGCTCCTGAACCTTTTTCCCTATTAATGATTTTTACATTTTCCCTTTTTAAATCATCCCAGGAGGTAATGTTTAGCAGGTTTCCCTTTTTTACGTAGAGACCGGCTTTTCTGGAAAGAAGATTTATTAAAACATAGGGGTATCCCACCAAAATCTTTTTAATATAAGGAAGGTTATACTCTCCAGTATCCCCGTCAAACATGTGCAGGCTGACGATATCGCATTCTCCATTGTACATCGAGATCAGGCTGTTTAAACTGCCTGCATAGGAACGTAAAGTTTTATAGGCGGACGCTTTCTCAATGTGTTTTCCAAGTATATCTAAAACCATATCTTGTCCACTAATGACAATCTTCCGCGAATCCTTTGTCTCGCTCCTGTGATGCTCTACTATAGTTACCGCAGTTGAACTTTGATTTGTTTTATGTTTATTTTTATAAATCTCCAGGTCTTTTGCATCGATTCTCATTTGTCTTCCCACTCGGAAGACAGGGAGTTCCCCTTTTTTCACGAGGTCATAAATGGTCAATTTCGATACCTTTAACAGCTGCGCTACTTCTTCAATCGTATAGGAAAGCTCCGTTGACATACGCATCCCTCCACTTGTATTTTATCTCACCATCTTTAAAAAAGGTCAATTTTTTAAAAATTACTGACAAAAGAAATAATTTTATATTCTTTTTAATTATAATTAATTATAATTAGATATAACTAATTATAACAAAAGAAGAAGGAGAACCTAATAATGAAAAAACGATTTCTATTATTTTTCGCGGCTATGATGCTCCTGTTTGCTGTGTCAGGTTGTTCAACAAAGGAAGAAAGTAAAAAGCATGAAGGCTCTGCAAAAAAAGTGGAATTAACCATGTCAGCAGCTGCTAGTTTACAAGATGCCTTAAATGACATAAAAATGGATTTTGAAAATGAACACCCTAATGTAAAAATCACCTTTAACTTTGGAGCATCCGGCGCCCTGCAGCAGCAGATTACTCAAGGCGCGCCAGTCGACCTCTTCTTTTCTGCTGCGGAAGACAAATTTGAAAAATTAGTGCAGGATGGACAAATCGAAAAGAAAAATGGGATTAACCTTCTCGGTAATGAGCTTGTACTGGTGGTTCCCAAGGATTCTACTAAAGATATCAAGGGATTCGAGGACCTGGCGAATGCTGAGAAAATTTCCATCGGTACCCCTGAATCCGTGCCCGCAGGTCAGTATGCAAAGGAAACATTAGAAAACCTGCATCTTTGGACAAATGTTGAGAAACAGGTAGTCTATGCCAAGGATGTCCGGCAGGTGCTGACATATGTAGAAACTGGTAATGTCGACGCGGGAATTGTTTATAAAACGGATGCACTTAGTTCTTCAAAAGTTAAAATTGCCGCAGAGGCTGAAGAAAATACCCACCAACCGATTATTTATCCTGTTGGGGTAATTAAGGACAGTTCTAATCAAAAGGAAGCTAAACAATTCTATCAATATCTGCAAAACGAAAAATCAATGAAAACTTTTGAAAAGTATGGTTTTAATGGGTTAAAATAAATATTATGGCAGAAAACTTTTGGTCACCTATTAGATTATCAATTGAAATAGCATCAATATCGACATTCATCGTTCTAATTTTCGGATTGGGTTTAGGAAGAATCGTGGCCAATCGGAAATTCAAAGGGAAAGCCATCGTTGAAACCATTTTTCTTTTACCGTTGGTCTTACCGCCAACAGTGGTCGGATTTTTGTTAATTGTTCTTTTTGGAAAAAGCAGTCCAGCCGGACAATTGATTGAGTGGCTTTTTAAACAGCCTGTCATGTTTACATCGTGGGCTGCAGTGATCGCCTCCACTGTTGTCTCATTTCCGTTAATGTATCAAGCAGTTAAGACCGGGTTTGAAAGCATCGATGCGGAAATCGAGGATGCTGGCCGTGTGGATGGAGCCAATGAATTTCAATTATTTATGCTTGTCTCCGCGCCGCTTGCGCTAAAGTCGATTATTTCGGGAGTGATTATGAGTTTTGCCAGGGCGTTGGGGGAATTTGGCGCAACCATCATGTTTGCCGGCAACATCCCGGAAAAAACGCAAACCACGCCAATCGCCATCTATGTAGCTCTTGATTCAGGCAATATGGAAATAGCCTGGCTCTGGGCCGCATGCATGATTGGAATTTCATTTATCATGCTGTTATGTGTCCACTTAACAAAAACGGCCTAGTTTAAGCTAGGCCGTTTTTGTTTTTCTTAAATAATGGTGTGAGAAATCTGGACCGATGGGCTTTTTTCCCGCGCCTGTTCTCCGGAACGGAAATAAGTAGTTCTTCCATTGCACGTGTCATTCCTACGTAGAATAATCTTCTCTCTTCCTCAAGTGCAGAGAAGTCGCCGCCCCGATAAGAGTCCAAAGCGAAGTCATGCGGCAGGCTGCCGTCAACAGCACCGATGATATAAACAATTTTATATTCAAGCCCCTTCGCCCGGTGAATCGTGCTTAAACTGATTGCATCAGGAAAATGCTTGCTTAAGTTTTTCATTTCCTTGTTCATCGCCGACATATGCTCAGCATGCGCAAGGAGTGCCTCAATACTGGCGAAGCACTTCGCCGCTACTTTCAAATCCTTTAGGTCATCTGAGCCTTTTTCGAGCATATTGGACTCATTTCCCCGTTTTTTCAAAAAATCTACAAATCCGATTTCCTTTTCGATTTTTCCGATCGCGATTATTGGGGACAAATGCTTCAGCCCGCGAATCAGGATCACGGCTTTTTTTAATTTTTTCTCCTGAAATGCATGAGCAGTTTTTAAATAGGATAGAGCCTCGAGCAGAGTGCAGTCCTTCAGGATGCTCTGAGCTTTTAATTCTTTTAAGACGGTTTGTTTTAAAAATAATAATGGCAATATATCTGAAATCGCCTGCGGGTCCTCTTCATTTAAACCGACCTTGAGGAATGCCAGCGCACTTCGTACAATATAACGGTCGTAAAAGCTCTCCGCATCAGAATCAATTCTAAACGGAAGATTGGAGCCCGCCAACCGTTCAAATACCGCACGGGAACCGGCATTGGTGCGGAAAAGCAGCGCAAAATCAGATGGTTTCGCCCCTGCAGCAATCCGCTCTTGGATGTCAGTTACAATCATCGTTGCTTCTTCCTCTTCATCATAAGGAAAAAATAAACCAGGCACCCTCTCTGATGAAAGCTGCGCTTTCATTTTCTTCGCCCTCCTGCACTTATTTGCCGCGATCATTTGATTGGCAGCAGAGACAATTTCATGGGAAGAGCGGTAATTTTCTTCCAGCGTGATCACTTTAGCAAATGGAAAATCTTTCTCAAAATCAAGCAAATAGCTAGGGTCACTTCCCCTGAAAGAATATATGGCTTGATCGTCATCCCCCACGGCACAAACATTTTTATGTCTGCCGGATAGCAACTTCATCAGTTCATACTGGACCTTATTAATATCCTGGAACTCATCAATCAAAAAATAATGGAAGCGGTTCTGATAGATTTCAAGAATTTCAGGTGATGATTTCAAAAGTCGGTAACAGCCAATCAGCATATCGTCAAAATCAAAAAAACCATCTCTCGATTTGTATGCCTCATATTTTTGATACAAAAGGGCCGTCCGCTCTTCAAATTCAGAAGCCGGTTTCACCTCATCCGGCGTGATAAGAGAATTCTTCCAAAGGCCAATTTGCTGCAAGGCTAAATCATAGGCAAACTCTTTCTCAGACAAATCAAGCTCTTTCCCTGCATCCTTCAAAATTTTATCTCGCTGCCACTCCTTCTTTAGAAGTTTATTAGAATTCCAATTCGCCGCATCATGAAACACAAGGATGCGATAGAAAATGCTGTGAAAGGTGCCTGACACCAATTGGTTAATTTCCCCTTTTGTCATTTGCGGGTAGGTTAGGAGGCGATTTTTCATTTCCGCAGCGGCTTTGGCAGTGAAGGTGACAAGCATGATGGATCGCGGGTCGATTCCCTTCACATCAAGCATGTAGGCCGTTCTTGCTGTCAGCACCCGCGTTTTGCCGCTGCCGGCCCCGGCAAGGACTAATAACGCCCCTTCCGTTTCCATAACTGCAGCCGCCTGGGTTTGATCCAACATCACTCCATTTTCTGCAAGCTGCTGGAGGTAAGGTGAAAATTCCGATGCAGCGGCTAAAGACTGCTGTTTAAAAGGGACTGTGAAAGAAATAGGTTTAGCAGATTTAAAAGGGTCAACAATTGTTGGGGTTTCTGTAATCGTTCGGCCTTTTGGGATTTTGAATCCGTCACGTTCGATATAATTTTCGTTGATGATATTAACCTCTGTCGGGACCTCGGGCTCCGGGCAATCCTTTTTTGGGGCGTGAACATGATAAAAATGCGGATCTTCCTTAATGCCAAGAAATAAGCGAATCTTTTCACTGCAGACTGGACAGTGCAATTCGCCATTTTTCCCTGCCAAATATATTTTTTGATAATCGCTTCGATTTAGATAGTCGAGAACGATATTTTGTTGTTGATAAACAGCCATTTTCATATTAGTAAAACCTCAATTTCGAAAAATAAGACATGTACTATAATAACAAATCCATGGACCTGCGGAAAGAGAAGGTTTTATTAACCAAAAAAGCACCTGCCACTGAAATTCGGCACGTGCTTTCCTTTCTTATACTTCTTTTATCATTGTTTTATGGGGAA
>CAYNUT010000006.1:0-3924 GCA_964400595.1 uncultured Neobacillus sp.
AAAAAACCTAAAGCATATTTCACCCCTTCATGAATATCGTTTGTTTCATAGGCGGCCAAATCTTCAAAGGAAATGTTCAGCCTTACTTTTTCTAAATCATAGCCGCTGTCGAGGTCGATATCTAACAGAACTTCATAACCCTGCTCATTAACTATCGTTTCAATAATGTTAAAGGTCCTAATTGGAGTACCCGTTTCGTACTCGAATGATTCAATAAAATTTGTCATTAAAACACCCCAATCATCATGAATAGTTTTTCACCACAACTGTGGCCACGTCCCATAGTTTATCCGGACCTGTTTCTAATATTCCTCATGGGTGTTGTAATATTACCAATAAAATAGTGGTTTTTCCTTGAATTGACATCTTAAATAAAGTAATATGTAAATACGTTTAAAGTGGAAGGGTGGCCATCAAGCCAATGAACAACTAGTCCTATTGTAGAAGCTATTCGTATAAAAACGAACATCTTTCTGAAATGGGATTAGTGCGGCCTTTTTTATAATTAAGAGTTCAGCGTACGTAGTGTACGATGACTTTTTTTCGCCTCCTATTCAGATTGATGATTTATTTAGGAGGTATTTATTTTGGAAAAAACAAATTCAGATTTAACTGTAGGAGCCTTGTTTCGCAATCGGGTGATTCAAACGATCCTGCTCTCTACTTTTTTCCTGCAAATCGGCATTTGGGTGCGAAATTATTCTATTTTGCTCTATGTCGTGGAGAAGACGAAGGAAAATGCCGTGGCAGTGTCGCTTATTTCCGTGGCGGAATTCGCCCCCATTTTTCTTTTTTCCTTTATAGGCGGCACGTTTGCTGACCGCTGGAAGCCGAAGAGGACAATGATATGGTGTGATTTCCTAAGCGCTGTTTCCGTTTTTATCGTGCTTCTTACCCTTGTAATCGGCAGCTGGAAGGTCATTTTCTTTGCAACACTTGTGTCTTCGATTCTTTCCCAGTTTTCGCAGCCTTCCGGCATGAAGCTGTTTAAACTGCATGTAAAAGAAGAACTGATTCAGATGGGGATGTCGATTTACCAGACATTATTTGCCTTGTTTATGATTCTTGGTCCGGTTCTCGGTACATTTGTATATCAGCATTATGGCATCGATGTCGCCATTGCGATTATGGGTGTTGCCTTTTTGCTTTCTGCCGGGATTCTATTCCTGCTTCCGCCGGATCTTGAGGTAGAGGAGAAGGCAGAGCCAACTACTATTATCCAAGAAATGAAGGATGGATTCCGTTATGTTTTGAACAGCCGCGCACTGACATTGCTTGGCGGCTGCTTTGCTGCAGCAGGTCTGGCATTAGGGCTCACACAGCCGTTAGGCGTATTCCTTGTTACCGAGCAGCTCGGCCTGCCGAAGGAGGAGCTGCAGTGGCTGATGGCGGCATTTGGAGCAGGGATGATTCTAGGAGGAGGCTTTACGGTAGGTGTTTCGAAAAAAATTCCGCCGCAAATCCTTCTCGCTCTTGGGATGACAGTTAATGCCATTGGCTTTTTGGTGATGGGGATGTCTGAAATGCTCTGGCTGACATTGACCGTAGAATTTATCTGCGGGCTGTTTATGCCTTGTATTCACATTGGGATTAATACCATGATTCTAAAAAACACAGAAGCATCATTTATCGGCCGGGTGAACGGAATATTAAATCCGATTTTCATGGGAACGATGGTGGTCACGATGACGGCAAGCGGCTGGCTGAAGAAAAGCTTCTCTCTCTTAGCAATGTACGAAGGCTCAGCTTTGCTATTTGCAGTCGGTGTCCTCTTCCTTGTACCGTTATTTAAGAGTTCAAATGTGATGAAAAAAAGTGAAGAGGCTTAGGATTAATTATGAGATTCCGCGGAAATTTTAGGTTATTCCGCGGATTTTTTATTTAATTCCGCGAGTTTGTAGATGAATTCCGCGAAAAAACAGGAGATTTCCGCAGGAATTCACAATAATTCGGCGAAACGTTTACTCGAGCCAACTTTTTATCGTCGAATCAAAATATAAAGCAGCATTTTTGAAAAAAACAGCAAAAATAAGTAGTAAAATTTAGTTGAGGGGGTATACAAATGGATGTTATTGAAAAAGCACTGCAAACAGCTGCAATTGCACATCAACGTCAGTACCGGAAAGGGACTGAAATCCCGTATATTACTCACCCGGTTGCCGTTGGCATGATCCTGATGAAGGAAGGGTACGAAGATTTTGTTGTCGCAGCAGGAATTCTTCATGATACCGTTGAGGATACTGATCTTACTTTGGACGATATTAAGCGCGGGTTTGGCGAAAAAATTGCGGAAATAGTAAAGGGCTGTTCAGAGCCGGACAAGTCGCTTGCATGGGAAAAGCGGAAAGAACATACCCTGGAATTTTTACAAAATGCTTCAAGTGAAATCCGGGCTGTCGCCTGTGCGGATAAACTGCATAATATTCGCTCTATCCAAAGAGATTACGAGCAGCAGGGGGAAGAAGTCTGGAAAAAGTTCAACCGCGGTAAGGAACAGCAGAAGTGGTACTATACGAATGTCATAGAAAGCCTTTGCGCCCAAAATAGTTTCAGTTTAATAGAAGAATTGCGAAAAGAAGTGGACAGGTTGTTTAATTGAGGGGGGTCAATATGGAGATCAGACTATTAAATGAGGCTGATGCCGAAAGTTACTGGACATTAAGATTAGAGGCATTGAAGCTGCACCCGGAGGCATTTTTAACAACCTATGAAGAGGCAATGAAAAGGGAAGACCCGGTCGGCCAGACTGCCCGCAATTTTACGGCAGAAGGAAGCCATACCTTCGGGGCTTTTGACGACGGGGAGCTTATTGGGGTTGTAACCCTTCTCCAAGAGCGCCAGGAAAAATGGCAGCACCGGGCCAATATTTTTGCCATGTATGTCACACCAAACAAGCGCTTAAAAGGTGTCGGTGAGGCATTGCTGACATCTGCAATCAATAAAGCGAAAACGATGGATAGGATTGAAAAAATCAACTTATCAGTAACCGCCGGCAATGAAAAAGCGAAAAGTCTCTATACCAAATTGGGCTTTAAGGTCTATGGAGTGGAAGAAAAAGCTATGAAAGTAAATGGCGTCTATTATGATGATGCACATATGGTGCTTTACATAAAGGACGAGCTGCTCCAGGGCAATAATGTTTATATCAGACCATTTAGGTATGAGGATGGAAGTGTGCTGCTGGAAATGTTGAGTAAGAACCGTGATTTTTTTGAGCAATTTTCGATGGAACGAAATAACGATTTTTATACACTGGAATCACAGCTCGCAAGGATTGAGAATTACGAAGCGGATTGGAAAAATAATCAGGCCTATAACTTTGGAATCTTTACAAATGAAGGCACTTTAATTGGCACGATTAATTTATTTCAAGTTTTCCGCGGGTCGCTTCAAAGCGCGTTCATTGGATACTTTTTAGATAGGAAGCATAATGGGAAAGGCTATACGACCGAAGCAGTGAGACTGCTTGTGGATTATGCCTTTCAAACGTTAAAATTGCACCGTATTGAGGCCGGAGTCATGCCACACAATATCGGTTCGATTCGGGTGCTTGAAAAAGCAGGCTTTCATAAAGAAGGCATTGCGAAGAAAAATGTAAAGATCAATGGTAAATGGGAAGATCATCAGGTGCTGGCCATTATCAATCCAAATGAGTAGAGCAGCCAGAAAAAAACTGAAGAGAATATAATTTCTCTTCAGCCAGCATCGCTAATTAAAACCAGCGAAATCCGCTTCTGCGGTCATCGCGGGTGCGTCTGCGGCGATCAGTTCTAAATCTTCTTTCAGTTCTACGGCCGTCGGGGTCACGTTCCCAGCTTGGGTCATCCCAATCATCCCATCCGCGTCTCCGTCTGCCATCTGTTCTTCTTTCATCGCGGGTGCGTCTGCGGCGATCAGTTCTAAATCTTCTTTCAGTTCTACGGC
>CAYNUT010000006.1:4024-6497 GCA_964400595.1 uncultured Neobacillus sp.
GGGTCATCCCAATCATCCCATCCGCGTCTCCGTCTGCCATCTGTTCTTCTTTCATTGCTTGTGCGTCTTCGATCTGTTCTTCTGTCGCTTGTGCGGCGGGCCCAATAGTCGTCATCTGGGTCCCAATCATCACAGCGGTTATCACATCTATCCATCATTTCAAACACCTCCTTTTCACTTCTAATAAAAAAATATGCTTGTACCAAAAATAATGATTGGACAAACTGGTAAAAGAATAGGCAGCAAATCTGGATTTATATAAAAATGGATTTTTTGTAGAAAAAAACATGAATATGTAACAAAGTCGATCATAGAGGGAATTCACCTATGATAGAATAGTGGTTGCAAAGAATGGAGGTTGGAATAAAAGTGGATCTTTACTACAAAACCCTGGTTTTCATTCATATTTTTTCAGCTATTATCGGGATGGGACCGGGCTTTATCTTAACTACCGTTGTCAAATCCGGAAATAACATGTCCCAATTAAGACATTCCTATAAAATTAGACACAAGTTGCATATTTTTGTCATGATTGGCGGAACTCTTTTGCTGATTACGGGGGTGCTTTTGGGGGCACATAGTCCATACCTGTTTCGTCAAGGCTGGTACGTAACAAGTCTTGTTCTCTTTTTGGCGGCCCTTGCGATTGGTCCGCTCGTTCTATCTCCAAGGTCAAGACCTGTAAAAGCTCTTTTGGAAAATTATAAAGGGGAAGATATCCCTGAAGAATACTGGTGCTTATCAAAAATTCTTTTTCGCTATGAAAACCTCGAAAATGTCATTTTTATTATCATCATCACCCTCATGATTACGAAACCATTTTAAATGAAAAGGTATGGCCATAATCTCAGCCATACCTTTTCATTAAATATCGGAAAATAAATAAGTCAGAACTTCGGGAATTCTTTTTCTAAAATATATATACTGATGCTCAGCATCCTCTATGAAATGGAACTTGAAGTTTGATAGTTTGCTAGTTAAAATGTCATATACCCCTTTTGTGAGATCGAGAAACATTTGATTCATCTTTTCATCGTCGGGAACTTCTTTGGTCCCGAAGTCCATGTAAAATTTCTCGATGGCGCTTAAGTCGGAAGCCCTTAATAATTTCTCCATTTCCTCCTGGTTGCGGTAAAATGCCGGTGATAATATTGCAATTCTTCTAAAAATATCAGGATAGCGGCAGCCAGCATATGTGGAAATCAAGCCGCCTAAAGAAATTCCTGCCATTGCTGTTTTGTTTTCATATGTACGGTATTTTCTATCGATTAAGGGCTTAAGTTCGTGGACGATAAAATATAAATATTCGTCCCCTCTTCCACCCGTAGGAGTGGCAAAGCCTAATATTTGTTTGCTGATCTCGCCGTTCACCCATGGACAGTATTCATTGACCCGCTCCTCACCGGCTGTATTCAGATCAATCGCCACAACAATAATTTCTAACCCAGCCTCATCCAGGTATTCCTTCATTCCTAACGAAACACTTCTTATAGCATCTTCATCTTGAAAAACATTCTGCCCGTCATGCATATATAAAACAGGGTATCTTTTGCTTTCTTCGTTATAGTTATTGGGTAGATAGACACTAATGGTCCGTTCCTGCTCAAACGAGGGCATATATACTGGGAATTTCTCTAACATGAATCATCACCTACATTTCCAGTTGTTTTTCTATCAATTCGAGTCCATCTTCATCCCAGCCTTTGCAGACATCGACCCAGTCCTTGGCGAAGGAATATTGAAAAATTTCCTTACAGGTCAATTCGATTGCCGAGTTTGAGCTGCCACATGCCGGGAATAGAGTCTCAAAGCGCTTCATGGAAACATCCAAATAGACATCGAGGTTATTTTTCAAGCCGAACGGGCAAACCCCGCCGACGGCGTGACCCGTTTGCTCCAGCACTTCATCGGCAGAAAGCATGCGTGCTTTAAAACCGAAGGTGTCGCGGAATTTCTTGTTATCGATTTTGGCATCTCCCGCAGCTACAACCAAGATGGCTTTTTCTCCTTCCCCTCTAAAAGAAAGGGTTTTTGCAATCCGGGCGGGAAGGACGCCTATTACTGCGGCTGCGAGGTCAACTGTTGCACTCGATGTGTCAAACTCCATCACATCTGCTTCCCGATGCCACTGTTTAAAATGAGCTTTTACACTTTCCAATGCCATCTCCTGCATCCTCCAATAGTAGTTTTTTGTAGAATAATACCATACTTTTGTTTAAATTAGGAAAAAAATACCTGCAGTATCAAACAATATGGAACTCTTTTTCGAGTGTTCTATTTTTTGTGGAATAATAGCGCAATGATTTTGAAAATAATAAAAATGGAATTATTTTAGGGTTGTATTGCTAAAATAAATAAATTAGAATTATTCTTGTATGCTAAAAAGTGATAAAAATCACTTGTTTTTTTGCGAATATAATGTATTCTTTTTATTTAACTGTCCATATTTAGAAGGGAGAGAACCAGATGAAGA
>CAYNUT010000006.1:6507-11385 GCA_964400595.1 uncultured Neobacillus sp.
TTAGCTTAGCCTGGCAAATTTTTATCGGCCTTGCTCTTGGTATTATTGTCGGCGCTATTTTTTATGGAAATCCGCATATTGCAGATTATCTGCAGCCAATTGGAAATATATTTATCCGCTTAATTAAAATGATTGTGGTGCCGATTGTGGTCTCCAGTATTATTGTAGGGGTTGCCGGCGTCGGAGATATGAAGTCTTTAGGAAAATTGGGCGGCAAAACAATCCTATATTTTGAAATAATAACCACAATTGCGATTTTGGTTGGTCTTGTGGCAGGGAACGTATTCCAGCCAGGTTCAGGTGTTGACCGATCTCAATTAACGAAAACGGATATTAATGCCTATGTAGAGACAGCAAAAACAACGGAAACTCATTCCATGGTCGATACGTTTGTGAATATTGTTCCGACTAACATTATGCAATCGTTAGCCAATGGCGATATGCTGGCGATTATTTTCTTTTCTGTGATGTTCGGACTTGGTGTGGCGGCAATTGGGGAGAAAGGAACTCCCATTTTGAATTTCTTTAAAGGAACCGCTGATGCCATGTTCTATGTCACCAACCAAATCATGAAGGTTGCGCCTATCGGTGTTTTTGCCTTAATTGGTGTGACAGTTTCCAAATTTGGTCTATCATCCTTAATACCTTTGGGGAAACTTGTGATTGTCGTGTATGGTGCGATGATTTTCTTTATCATAGTAGTTCTTGGATTAACGGCCAAATTGGTCGGTTTTAATATTTTTAAACTGTTAAAGTATTTAAAGGACGAATTATTATTGGGTTACTCAACGGCGAGTTCCGAAACGGTTCTGCCAAAAATCATGGAGAAAATGGAGAAGCTTGGCTGTCCGAAGGCGATCACTTCGTTTGTCATTCCAACCGGCTATTCCTTTAACCTTGACGGTTCAACCCTGTACCAAGCGATTGCGGCATTATTTATTGCGCAGATGTACGGAATTCATATGAGCATTACCCATCAGATTACATTGGTTCTTGTGCTTATGGTTACTTCTAAAGGAATTGCCGGCGTTCCAGGGGTATCGTTTGTTGTCCTGCTGGCGACATTAGGCAGTGTCGGAATTCCAGCCGAAGGACTTGCTTTTATTGCAGGAATTGACCGTATTCTTGATATGGCCCGTACTTGTGTCAATATCGTCGGCAACTCATTAGCAGCGATTGTTATCTCAAAATGGGAAGGTCATTCCTTCGATGACCAGGAAGAAAGACTGGCAGCTTAAATGCTGGTGGAATAATGTGTGAAAAGGTGCCTGACACCCAAATGGTGTCAGGACTTTTTTAATTGTCAATATATTGAATGTTATTTTAAGAACGGAAACTATTGTTTAAAATAGTGACATAATTCCTATTAAATTTTTCTAAAATAAGTTTTATTTAAATTGTAGGTAAAAGATATTTATTTCTCCACCAGGTTTGGGAGATGAAAACAATGAATGAACCAGTTCGATCACTTTATGATCTGAAAAGAACCATATACTTATGGGTTTTGCCTTTTATTTTTACAGCACTAATATTAAATAGTTTTTTGCAGAACACGGGTGGGCAGGATACAGTCAGTCAAACAATGTATATGATTCTTGCTTTTTGGTTTTTAATCAGCTGGATTTTGCTGTATATGAATTCGCTGGTACGTTTTGCGGAGTATTCCAATTTGGTCTTAATCAGTATTTATCATATTAATACCGTTTTTGATTCGATTTTCCACTATATGCTCAAATCCGACGGAGGGGAATTAGGTGATTTTATTGTCTGGATGCCCCTATATAACATGTTTATCTTTTTAACCTTGGGAGTCAAACGAGGACTTTATTTTTCCATTTTTATTTTTGCCGTTACTTTTATCAATGGCATGGTGGTCATCGACCGGCTTCCGAAGGATTCAATTGATTCCTTATCCCAGTTTTACTTTGCTAATTTTGTCTATCTTATTGTCCTATATTTTGCACAATATTTATTCAGGGCATTTACCGAAGTGGAGCTGGTGAAAAAACACGCTTATTTGGATTCGTTGACCGGGATTGCCAACAGGCATCAGATTGATGGCTGGCTTGAAAAAAAACTTACAGATTCCCAATTCATGCACATTTCCTTTTCGGTCATTTTCTTTGATATTGATTATTTTAAGGAAATAAATGACCGTTATGGGCATAAAATTGGCGATTCCGTATTAATTGAATTAGCCCAGCTTATTCAAAAAAATCTATCCCCACGTAATTTTTTCGGACGGTGGGGGGGAGAGGAATTCATTGTCATTTCGGATGTTCCCGGGAACCATGCCCTTAAGATTGCTGAGGATTTCAGGAGTATCGTGGAGTCACATGAGTTCAAAGGGGCGGGGAGACTGACGGCTAGTTTCGGGGTTACCGACGCTCGTGAAGGGGATACCATCGATTCTTTACTTAGCAGGGTGGATGAAGGTTTATACCACTCTAAAAAACGCGGAAGAAATAAGGTTAGTGTATGTTAATGGAAAAATGGAAGCGCCTTCCTCTTGGATGGACAAACAGTTAGGATAGGTTTATGACCCCGAGCCACTAAGGCGCTGCAGCTGGACAATTCTCAAAGAAGTATTTTTTACAATCATAAAAAACATCGCGGCACGAATGCTGCGATGTTTTTTTTGTCTTCTATGAGCGGGAGCGACACTTTCAGTTGTATCCCCTTATTCACAATACTATCAACAGGAAATAGTTAGCGCGTCATCAGCTATAATCCTACTCCAATTTGTCCAGCTGTCATATTTTATTAAAAAGGAAGGTGATGATATTATGCAAAAAAGAACACGGGAAAATCCGTTTTCTTTCTGTATTTTTCCTGGTTATAAATGGTGCGGTCCCGGCTGCAGCGGACCTGGTGAACCGATTAATGATGTAGACGATTGCTGCCGTAAACACGATTTATGTCTAAATAGAGGAAGGAAGTCCTGCTCCTGTGATGCTGAATTCATGGATTGCCTCCGCCCCAAAAGGAACAGCCATACAGAAAAAGGCAGAAAAGCAGCGCTTATGTATGACTTCATGAAAGTAAAAACAACTTTTACCTGTGGCCGCCGGCCTCGTCATTAAGAAAGCTCACCTGCAGGCGGGCTTTTATTTTTATGATTTCCGACTTTTCATGATTTGATGCCAAAGGTTTTGTCCTCAGATCATCCACGATTATCCAATCATAAACCCTATTGGAATGACCGAAAATAATATCGTTGCTTATTTAAACAAAGGGGTGGATGGAAGTTGAAATGGCAAAAAAGAATGCTGTCGATGATTCAAGAGCGTCAGGATAAAAAAGTAGCTTTAGCAGTCGATACCTCCAGTAACGAGGTCCCTCATATTTTGATTAATAACATAGTGAAGCTGTTTGAAACCGTGAAGCCTGATACAATCCTGGTTCAAGCAGATTTTAAAATTAGAAGCATTTCCCCGGTCAAAAGTGACACGATTAAATATTTTACTCACGGGAAATCTTCCTATACATTAGTGCTAGAATGGGCGGCGGAAGAGAAAATAGATACTCTTTTTTATATTACAGATGTCACCGGCTTTTTTTCAGAGGATATAGAAAATGTCGACTATGAATTGTTTTGGCTTGTACCCGGTGAATTTTTACCGAGAGTTCCATTTGGCAAAGCCATTAAAGTGGCGTAATGGTTTGGTTGTTCCCCCGCGGCTGGCGGGGGAATATGTCTATAGTTATTAACATGATTTCGGGCACAATCACGTTCTTTTCTTAGAGTATTTTTTTTAAAACTGCTCGGACCGGACTTCCATCTGCATCGGCCAGCGCGAGTGGAAGCGCGGTTAATTCATAATCACCCGGGAGCACTTCTTCTAAAACTAATCCCTCCAAAATGTGAATGCCATAGCTGGTTAGAGTATGGTGCGCTAAAAGTTCCTCGCTGTCTAAGGGATCGACTGACGGCAAATCAAGGCCCAGCAGGCGAACTCCACAATCTGCAAGATAGGGCGCTAATGTAGGTTCAATTGGCGGAATCGACGCGGGAAACAGATTTCTATCCTTCCAAGCGTCAGTCCGAATCAGCAGACGTGTCACCCCTTTTAAATCAAAATCTGAAATTTCTTTGAGACCAATAGAAGTGATATTTGGTAAATGAATAATCCGTGCTCTGCCGATATATAATTCCAAATCTAATTCAATGATTTTTTTTCCCGCATTATCAAAATGAAACGGTGCGTCAATATGGGTTCCTGAGTGGGTGCTCATGGTGATTTCCCCCACGTTGGCGGAACAGCCATCTTTCTTACTCCAAGTGAGCTTGTAAGAGAAAGGGGTATCCCCTGGCCAAACCACCATATTATTGTGGAGCCGCTGCGAAATATCAATCCAAGTTTTCATGATTTTTCCTCCAGCTTTTTCAAAAAATGATCATTTTGGTTTCTTGGTTCTGGAAAATCATAACAGGTAAAAGTACGGGATGTAAATAGTATTAACCAGGAATTTTATGTGTAACATAAAAGTTTAATAATTCCCAATGTAATCAAATATGGGTGCATATTTGGCCAGAAAGATCTGTATGGCAGCCTCAGCACACAATATATTTCGGTTGCCTCCGCCTGGGATTCCGCTGGGCTAACTAACATAAAAAAACAGCCTTCACACTTTGCGAAGGCTGATTTACTTTCATTGGGCAAAAAAAATAGATTGGTGTCGGCACCAATCAAATTATGGGAAGTTTTAAGAAATGAGTTCTTCGAACTTATTTCCTAATTAAGTTACTTTTATAATAAGAAAAACTTGTGTAGAAAATAGGTGGAAGTTATGTGGAATTTGTGAAGATGAGTTTTCAGGCAAAAAAAATAGATTGGTGTCGGCACCAATCAAATTATGGGAAGTTTTAAGAAATGA
>CAYNUT010000006.1:11485-22428 GCA_964400595.1 uncultured Neobacillus sp.
GAAAATAGGTGGAAGTTATGTGGAATTTGTGAAGATGAGTTTTCAGGCAAAAAAATAGATTGGTGTCGGCACCAATCAAATTATGGGAAGTTTTAAGAAATGAGTTCTTCGAACTTATTTCCTAATTAAGTTACTTTTATAATAAGAAAAACTTGTGTAGAAAATAGGTGGAAGTTATGTGGAATTTGTGAAGATGAGTTTTCAGGCAAAAAAATAGATTGGTGTCGGCACCAATCAAATAATGGGAAGTTTTAAGAAATGAGTTCTTGTGAACTTATTTCCTAATTAAATTACTTTTATGATAAGAAAAACTTGTGTAGAAAGTAGGTAGAAGTTATGTGGAATTTGTGAAGATGATCCATAAAGTTATCTTTATATAAACACTGCGAAATTTCCAGTCCTTCCCTAGATGAATCCCATCCTCCCCCTATATATAGAAAAATAAAATGACCATCCCTTTTAATTTTGTTAAAATTAAGATAAATAGGAAAATTTACACTGTCAGAAAAAACATACATATAAATTATCAAATAAAAGGAGCAGCAAAAATGGAAAATAGCCTCCAGCCGCATATTAGAATTGAAGATAGGCATTGCGCTCAATACGCCTTGCTGCCAGGTGACCCTGGACGTGTCGATGAGGCGGCCAAGTTTCTCGAGGAGCCGGAACAGCTTGGGTACAACAGAGAATTCAAAACTATCGCTGGTATTTATAAAGGAGTCCGGATATTGGTCACATCCACAGGGATTGGCGGGGCCTCTGCCGGCATTGCCATTGAAGAGTTAAAAAATGTTGGCATCAAAGTTATGATTCGGATTGGCAGCTGTGGTGCATTGCAGCCGCATTTACGTCTTGGGGATTTGGTGATTGCTTCCGGGGCTGTAAGAAATGACGGGGCGTCAGATGCTTATATTGACAAGGCATATCCTGCGGTGCCGAATACAGAACTGCTGCTCCACACTATCGAAGCAGCTAAAAGAATAGGGGCAGAACATTACACAGGTATTGTCAGATGTCATGACAGCTTTTATACTGATAAAGAACAGGAAATCGACAAGTATTGGTCGGCAAAAGGAATTCTGGCCTCTGACATGGAAACTGCAGCCCTGTTTGTGATTGGTGGATTACGCGGCATCAAAACCGCTTCCATTTTAAATGTCGTTGTTGAAAAAGAGGGAAATTTGGAAGGGGGAATTAATGATTATATTGATGAGAAAAACAATAGCAAAAGTGGGGAAAAGCATGAAATCCTCACCGCACTCGAAGCCATTGTCTCATATGATCATTTTTTTAAAATTAATTAGGGGGGTTTTTTATGAAAAAGCAAAGCATGTGGTCATTACGTTTTTCAACAGCATCGCTGGTTCTAATTCCAGTTGCCGTCGGGGTTAACTATATTGGAAAATTTATCGCCGGCCTGCTGAAACTGCCTTTGTGGCTTGACTCCATTGGTACCGTGCTTGCGGCTATGCTTGGCGGCCCGATTGTGGGAGCACTGGCAGGAGCGATCAATAACGTGGTTTACGGGTTAACTGCCGATCCAATTTCTTTTGTGTATGCAATTACTAGTGTTGCAATCGGTTTGGCTGTTGGGATTTTATTTTACAAAGGGTATATTTCCACTCTGCCGAAGGCCATTGTTGCCGGAGTGATTGTTGGACTTGTTGCCACAATCGTTTCGACTCCGCTAAATATCGGTTTCTGGGGCGGACAGACTGGAAACGTTTGGGGAGATGCTTTATATGCAACCATCCTTGCAAAAACAGATTCAACTTGGCTGGCATCCTTGCTTGATGAAATCGTTGTCGATGTACCGGATAAATTATTGGTCGTGTTAATCAGTTTTGGTATTTACAAAGGATTACCGCGTAATGTTGTGCAATTATATGATAACAATAATAAAGTTGAGCACCTTGATTAAGCCTTTTTGTTAAAGAAAGACGGTGATGATTCTTGAAAACTATTAGTCTATATGCAGAAAGGTCATCCGTCGTTCATGACGTTGATCCCATCACGAAGCTATTTTATATATTATTTGCTATTTTGCTGCCAATTATTCTGCCGTCCTTCACTATGTCTTTTCTTTGCTTGGGGCTTAGCCTTTTGTTATTGACAGCCGCAAGGGTTATTAGAAAAACGATTCCAATGTTCAGCTTTGTATTTCTCATTTTAATTACTGTCGTCATTATACAAGGGCTGTTTAAACCTGAGAACGAAACGGTTCTTTTTAACATTGGCCCGGTGACGATGTATAAGGAAGGCCTGCTGTATGCGCTGACCATTATGCTCAGGGTTCTTAACATAATTAGCGCTTTTATGATTCTTGTCCTGACCACGAAACCGTCGGACTTGGTCGAATCACTTGTAAGAAAAGGAATGTCGCCCCGAATCGGCTACGTCATTATTTCTGTTTTTCAAATTATTCCGGAGATGATGGGCACAATGGGCACGATTATGGATGCACAGCGGGCAAGGGGAATGGAGACAGAAGGAAATTTGCTTGTGCGGATAAAAGCGTTCGTCCCTTTAATTGGTCCTGTCGTTTTAGGCTCTCTCATTAACACCAAGGAGCGGGCAATGGCACTCGAGGTTCGGGGCTTTAATTCCAAGGCCCAGAAGACCTATCTAAATGAGGAAAAGACCTATCGATTCAGCAGAGTCCTGCAGATTGGAATGTTCTTATTAATAGCTGCCTCTCTAGTTTGGAGGATTGCCTGATGAAGAAAATCATAGTAGAAGGCCTGAAATATAAATATCCATTGGCGGAAACGCTCGCCCTTGATAATGTGTCCTTTGATGTGAATGAAGGCGAATTTATCGGGATTATTGGAAAAAATTCATCTGGAAAATCTACCCTCTGTCAGGCAGTTGTCGGACTCGTCCCCCATTTTTATAAAGGTGCCTACGGAGGAAAGGTCTTGGTGGACGGGCTTGAGGTGAAAAACCATACTGTCGATGATCTCGCTTTAAAGGTTGGGATGGTTTTTCAAAATCCATTTACACAGGTAACAGGCTCGAAGATGACGGTTTATGAAGAAATTGCCTTCGGGCTTGAAAATATCGGTATACCGCGTCCGGAAATCATTGAAAGGGTTGATTATGTGCTTGATTTATTAAAAATTGAGCAGGTAAAGGACCATAATCCTTTTGATTTATCTGGAGGGCAGATGCAGCGCATGGCAATTGCCAGTATTATTGCGATGAAACCGGACATTCTTGTGTTGGACGAACCTACCTCTCAGCTCGACCCGGCCGGCTCCGAGGAAGTGTTCAATGCGATTCAGAGCCTGAGCAAACAGGGGATTACGGTCATTCTTGCGGAGCATAAAATGGAGAAAATTGCCCAATACTGTCAGCGGGTGCTGCTGTTGAATGGCGGAAAATTAATCGACTATGATTCTCCTGAAAAAGTTTTTTCACGCGATGACCTTGAAGCGGAGCATGGGGTGGCGGCTCCTGTTTATACAAGAGTCTGCCGCGCAATGGGTGTGAAGAAGGCGGGAACGGACTTTTACCCTGCTACCTTAGAGGATGCCGAAGCGGCTTTGAGGGGGATAGTAAAATGATTAAAGTTTCTAACCTTTCTTTTTCCTATAAAAAAGGCGGTGCTCCCGTGCTCTGTGGCATCAATCTGACGTTTGATCATCGTTCCACGGCTATTATCGGCCAAAACGGCGCCGGAAAGACGACTTTGGTGAAGCTTTTGAAGGGGCTGTTAAAGCCGGATGAAGGGGAAATCCAGATTAAGGATCAGAATGTGAAGGCAGCAACGGCAGCGGAACTGGCTAATACAATAGGACTTGTGTTCCAAAATCCGAATGACCAGATTTTTAAACGAACTGTTTTGGATGAAGTGATGTTCGGACCCTTGAATATCAAAATGGATAAGGATACGGCCGGACAAAATGCCATCCGTGCCTTAAAGATGGTGAATTTAGCTGACAAACTGGACGTGAATCCTCATGATTTAAGCCTGTCGGAGAAGAAACTGTTATGTATCGCTTCAGTTGTCGCGATGGATACAGATATCCTCATTCTGGATGAGCCAACGATTGCTCAGGACTATAAGGGAAAGGAAATCATTCGGCAGATTATTGAAGATTTGAAGGAAGCCGGCAAGCTGGTCATGACGATTATTCATGATATGGATTTTGTGGCAGAGAACTTCGAACGAACGATTGTGATGAATGAAGGAAAAGTCCTGCTTGATGGCAACACCCGGCACGTATTCTCTCAGAAAGCTATTTTGAAAGAAGCCAAAGTTGAAGCTCCAGGAATCACCCAGCTGGCCGAAAAACTTGGGCTTGAGAGCACCGTCTTGACAGTAGAAGAATTAGTTGAAAGGAAATAAATGCAAAAAGGTGTCAGGCACCATGTGAATTCTTCACATGGTGCCTGACACCTTTCTTGGGTTAATTCCCGCTTATTAATTTATGGATAAGCTTGGTCTTACTTTTGATGCCCATTTTTTCATAGATGCTTCCATAATCAATGCAGTTTTTGCTTTGTGGAAACCTTTCTAAAAATCAGAGCAGCCTCCTACTTGTAATACCTTTATTTTGGTATATAATGGTAGTGTTGAAATTAGAAAAAATTACCAAAAATAATATTGTTACAGTGTAAATGATGGTTTTGGGAGGCAGAAAAGAATGATGAGAGCAGCAGCAGCGGGTGTTATTGGATTCATCCTAATTTTTATTGAGTCGATGATTGTCATGAAGCTTAAAGGCTATGTAACAATTGAATTTGGAGGATTGGCCCCGTTTATCAGCGTCTGGGCAATGAATTTCTTTTTTGTCTTTGCCATCCTGACACAAGTGATCAATTGGTATATCAACAGGGAAGGTTTAGAGGAAGGCTTATGAAAAAAAAGCGCCATCATCTCGCAAGCAGAGATCATGGCGCATTTTCTATTTGGAATGCATCTTAAATTGTAGAAAGAGCTCATTATAGTAGGCTAAGTTCTTCTTCCCAAGGTTTTCGTAAACTTCCAGTTTTTCCGTCAGCTCCGGTGATGGGTAAAAGCGCTGGTCCTTCACAATTTCCTTTGGCAAATGTTTTAATGCTTCCTTGTTTGGAGTTGAGTAGCCCACATATTCGGTGTTTTGTGCCGCCACTTTTGGGTCGAGCATGAAGTTGATAAATCTATGCGCGGCATCAATATTTTTGGCCGTTTTTGGAATCACCATATTATCGAACCAAAGATTGGAGCCTTCCTTTGGCACGACATAATCCAAATCTTCATTCTGAGACATGATTTCAGATGCATCGCCCGACCAGACAAGTCCAATGGAAGCTTCTTCGTTGGCAAGGAGCATCTTAATTTCATCACCGACAATCGCTTTTACATTTGGAGTAAGAGCGTCAAGCTTGTTCTTTGCTTCCGCTAGGTGCTCCTTGTTTGTATCATTTAGAGAGTACCCCAGGCTGTTCAGCCCCATGCCGATGACCTCGCGTGCGCCATCAATTAATAAAATTTTATTTTCAAGATCTTTGTCCCAAAGGTCGTTCCAGCCCGTAATTTTTTTGCCGCCGAGCATTTTCGGATTATAGACGATGCCCACCGTTCCCCAGAAATAGGGGACGGAATATTTATTTTTCGGATCAAAAGGCAGATCCATAAAGCGTTTATCAATATTTTTCAAGTTTGGCAGTTTAGAAGGATCTAAAGGTATCAGCAGATTTTCCTGTCGCATTTTTTCAATCATGTATTCAGACGGAACAGCAATATCATAGGTTGTCCCGCCCTGCTGGATTTTTGTCAGCATGGCTTCATTGGAATCAAAGGTTTCATAAATGACTTTAATGCCGGTTTCTTTTTCGAAGCGTGAGATTAACTCTTCATCAATGTAGTCGCCCCAGTTATAAATCGTCAGCGTGTTGCTGCCGGAGTAGCCCTGTGAAGTGTTTAACTGTGATATAGTTACTAAAAGAACAGCGGAAGCAAGGACAACAGCAAAAATCACGCGAAAAAGCTTGTTCATCGTGCTCCCCCCTTAGGTTTGTTGCGCTGCGTGATGAAGTAATAAATAACCACAAGCAGTATCGTAAAGAGGAAAAGCAGCGTCGACAAAGCATTGATATTTAGCGAAATGCCACGGCGGGCCAAGGAATAAATCTCAACAGAAAGAGTCGAGAAGCCGTTCCCTGTCACAAAAAAAGTGACCGCGAAATCATCCAATGAATAGGTTAATGCCATAAAGAAGCCTGCCAAAATCCCGGGTGTAATGAACGGGAAAACAACTTTGGTCAGGACATTCAAGCGGTTCGCCCCGAGGTCTCTCGCCGCGTCAATTAAAGACGGACTCATCTCCATTAATTTTGGCAGCACCATCAGAACGACGATCGGAATGCTAAAAGCAATATGCGATAAAAGCACGGAATAAAAGCCCAATTTGATGCCTGCCATTGTGAAAAAAATTAAAAACGAAGCACCAATGATAACATCCGGGCTGACAATCAGAATATTGTTCAAGGATAGCCAGGTGTTCTTCGTCTGCCTCTTAGTCATCGAATGGATCATCAAGGCGCCAAGTACACCGATGATGGTGGAAAAGAGCGCCGACAACAAGGCGATGACAATTGTATTCAAGACAATAATCAGCAGCCGGACATCCTGAAAGAGTTCGCGGTACCAATCCAAGGTAAAGCCCTCGAAGCCGGACATCGTGCCGCCGCTATTAAATGAGTACAAAACAAGATAGAAAATCGGTGCATAAAGGATGAAAAAAATCAGGCCTAAAATGATTTTCGAGACTGGCGTAAATTTTCGATCCATTTTATACCCCCCTCTTCCGGGTATCGGTCACCATCATAATCAATACCATGACAATGATTAAAAAGACGGCAATGGTCGAACCCATTCCCCAGTCCTGTGTCACCAAAAAGTGCTGCTCGATAGCCGTCCCGAGCGTGATGACGCGGTTTCCGGCTATTAATCTCGTCAGCATGAATAAGGAAAGTGCCGGGATAAAGACCACCTGGGTGCCGGATTTTACACCGTCAAGGGTTAATGGGAAAATCACCCGGCGGAATGTTTCCCATTTCGAAGCCCCTAAATCATGAGCGGCATCAATGAGGGTAGGGTTCATTTCATCAAGCGCATTGAAAATCGGCATAATCATGAATGGGATAAAAATATAAACCGAAACAAAGATAAAGCTGAAATCCGTAAATAAAATTTGCTTCTGGCCAATCCCGATGATTTTTAAAAAGCTGTTGGCTGCCCCGTATGTGCCGAAAATCCCGAGAAAGGCATAGGCTTTCAGCAATAAGTTGATCCAAGAAGGGACGATGATCAGCAACAGCCACAGCTGCTTATGTTTGGTTTTCGTTAATAAATAAGCGGTCGGGTATGCTGCAAGGAGCGAAATGGCTGTGATTAAAAAAGCATACCAAAACGAGCTTAGGGTCATTTTCAAGTAAACCGGTGTGAAAAATTTTTGGTAGTTGATCAGTGAAATATTTCCCTCAATATCAAAGAAAGAATAATAGATAACGAGGAAAATAGGCGCAACTACAAAAAGAAGCATCCATAAAACATAAGGAATCTTGTATAAATTCCGTGTCAGTTTATTTTCCATGGCGGGAAGCGCCCCCATCCGCATACGCTTCTAACCGTTTATCGAATTCTTCTTCCGTTTCTCCGTGGCGCATGACATGAATCGCCTCCGGGTCAAAATACAGCCCGATTTCACTCCCGACTGCTGCTTTTTTGGTTGAATGGACAAGCCATTCATTTCCGACATGATCGTAACAGCAAATTTCATAATGGACACCGCGGAAAAGCTGAGAATCTACCTGGACCTGGAGCTTTCCATTTTCGACAGATGTAATTTCCAGATCCTCCGGCCGGATGATAATTTCAACCGGTTCATTTTTGAAAAAGCCCTTATCGACACAATCAAATGATTTACCGCCGAATTCTACTAGATAATCATCGAGCATCTTTCCGTTTACAATATTAGATTCCCCGATAAAGTCCGCGACAAAGCGGTTGATGGGCTCATCATAAATATCTGTCGGCGTTCCGCTTTGTTGAATTTTGCCTTTATTGATGACAAAAATCTCATCCGACATCGCTAGCGCTTCCTCCTGATCATGGGTAACAAAAATAAAGGTGATACCGAGACGGCGCTGGAGCTCCCTGAGCTCATACTGCATTTCGGTGCGCAGCTTTAAGTCAAGTGCGGACAATGGTTCATCAAGGAGAATAACTTCCGGCTCATTGACAATGGCGCGGGCGATGGCGACACGCTGCCGCTGGCCGCCGGACATTTCGCGGATTTCACGATTTTCATAGCCTGCCAGATTGACAAAGCTCAGCGCCTGCTTGACCTTTGCTTCGATTTCTGTATTTTTTATTTTTTTGATCCTTAAGCCGAAAGCAACATTTTCAAATACATTTAAATGAGGAAAAAGCGCATAATCTTGAAAAACGGTATTAACCTGGCGTTTATTGGCCGGGACATTGTTGATTTTTTTTTCATTAAAAAAAATTTCGCCGCCGGAAGGCTCGGTAAATCCGGCGATTAACCGGAGAATCGTTGTTTTCCCGCAGCCGGATGGGCCAAGAAGGGTATAGAATTTTCCGCGTTCAATTTCGAAACTGACGTCATCAAGAACAGGCGGATCGTTATCGAATTGCTTTGTTACATTTTTAAATTGGATAATCGCAGCATTTGCCATGCAGCCACCCCCGTATGCATTTTTTTAGTTATATTATACAGGAAAAATAATGTAAGGGGGGGCTGACTTTTTGAAAAGAAAACAGCTCCATCTCATGGGAGAAGGAGCTGTTTTGGGTTTATTTAGTTACCTTTTTTGCGTTGCTGGTATATTTCCTTTGAAAGCTGTTTTGCGAATGAATGGAATTACCCAGCGGTCAAGACCGATGCGGCCTGCATTATAGCCAGAGAATAGGATAATTGCGCCGATGAACAGGTCCGTAGGGATATGAGAAACGGTTCCAGATAGGAAGAACGCATAGTTCATGACAAGACCAAAGAACATAGCAGCTGTTGTTAAGCAGCCAAGCAGCAATCCTAAACCAACTAATAATTCGCCAACAGGGACGATAACGTTAAAAATATCTACGTTCGGTAAGGCAAAGTGTTTTAGGAAATCTACATACCAGCCATAAACTATGGCACCGTCAGGACCTTTTACTGGATTAGCAATAACAGCTTTTAAATATCCAGAAGCATCGAACCCGCCGGTAAGTTTGCCGAGGCCGGCGGTAAACCAAGAGTAACCGATATATAAGCGAAGAACTGTTAATATCCCAGCTGCAGCTTTGTTATTTCTTAACCAATTTACAACCATTTGAAACACTCCTTATTAATAAGTTAAATATATTAAGTACATTGTTAATATAACATATTTATTTCGAATTCGAAGTATGTTGTTCATTATTTCACATTTTCGACAAGAAGTTTTGAATATTTTATTACATAGGGGGAGTGGAAACTTTTATGAAAAAGTGTGGATCGCGGAAACTGGCGGGCGGCGGATTTAAAATAGCCCTGGATTTGGATGAGAGCTTTATAATTATTGTCAAGGGGTTTATTGAGCGGGATTGGGAAAAAATAATTAGTTAGTGACGGGAATGGTGCGGCTGCGGGAGGCCAGGTAGGGTTTGGGCAAGCATCTTCGTGACCAAAAATATAAACTGAAGAAGAAAAAGTCACGAAGAGCTGGCAGTTAGACATGCCTTCAAATTTTTTGAATGTTATAATGGAAATATTATTTGAAAAATAGGTGATTCATATGCGGAAATTTGAAATGCTAGGCTTATTAGTCGACGTAGAAACAACCGGTTTAGGCCCAACATCCGATGAGGTAATTGAACTCGCGTTAAAATTGTTTTCCTATCGTCCAGATTCAGGTGAAATCATGGATATTATTGAGGAAGATTCTTTTTTAAGAGAACCTCTTTCCCATTCTGCACGAAGAAATTATGACAGGGCCTTCCGGGTTCACGGTATTCCATACGATCTAGTAAGAGGGAAAAGTTTTTATGATGTAAAAATAAAAACCTATTTCCACCGAGCAGACTCCATTTTCGCCCATAACGCTTCCTTTGACCGCAGCTTTCTCTACCACATGTATCCGGAAGTCAATGAATTGAATTGGTACTGCACGATGAGAAATATCCCCTGGAAAAACTATGGATTCCCAAATGGCAAGCTGCTCACCCTTTTGGAAGCCCATGATATAACAAATTACCAAACACATAGAGCCATGGACGATATTACATATCTAATGGAACTGCTAAAGAAAACCAGTCCAAAGGGAAACCTCTATCTCCAGGAAGTCCTAAGCCATGGTCCAATGAGGAAATATCAGCCCGCATCGGCATCTGCCCGAAGTAGAATGGGCTAAAAAATAAATATCTCGTTTATTAACAAATCTTTAAGGAATTCTTTTGATTGCCGAGGGGCGGCAGCAAAAGGATTCCTTTTTTCTTTTCACGTTTTTAGATCTAGCAGGCCTTCATTGCGTGATTCAAACTTTTTTCTCTCTAAACGGTAAATGAACGCCCCTTTCATTGCCCGATACAGCCTTTTTTCTCTCCTAATGGTAAATGAGTGCCCCTTTCATTACCCGATACAGCCTTTTTTCTCTCCTAACGGTAAATGAGCGCCACTTTCATTTACCGTTTCAGTCTTTTTTCTCACCGAACGGTAAATGAGCACCGCTTTCATTTACCGAATCAACCTTTTTTCTTTCCAAACGGTAAATGAGCGCCTCCTTCATTGACCGATTCATCCTTATTTCTCTCTAAACGGTAAATGAGCTCTTTCCATACCGGTTTTTTGTCTTTCAAACTTTCATGGTGTCCATTCCACGCGTACAAATCAATGGAAATGTCCACGAGCGGTGCCTGACACCCAAACAAACACCCAAACTGAAACCTTAGCGGCCTATATACCTCGACTGGG
>CAYNUT010000006.1:22528-54307 GCA_964400595.1 uncultured Neobacillus sp.
ACACCCAAACAAACACCCAAACTGAAACCTTAGCGGCCTATATACCTCGACTGGGGTCTGAAGATGGTGTTGTTTTCGGCTTGTTCTAGGATGTGGGCGGTCCAGCCGACTATGCGGCTTGCGGTGAAGGTGGGGGTGAAGAGTTCAGCTTCCATGTTGATGGCTTTCATGATGGCGGCTGCATAGAATTCAACGTTGGTGTAAAGGGAGCGGCCTGGCTTCATTTCTGCCAATACCTTAATCGCAATCTCCTCAACCTCCATCGCCAGATCAAGCCATTTATCCTCTCCAACCAGCTCCATCAGTTTTACTTTCAATGCAACGGCACGTGGGTCATGGGTTTTATAGACTCTGTGACCAAACCCCATTAATTTTTCTCCACGCATAACCTTATCTCTTATCACCTTTTCCGCGTCTCCTTCACGGGTAATCTCATTAAGCAGTTCAATGACTCCTGACGGTGCACCTCCATGAAGGGGTCCCTTCATCGTACCGATAGCGGATGTCGCTGCTGATACCATATCTGATTCTGTTGATGCCGTGACCCTGGCTGCAAAGGTTGAGGCATTCATTCCATGCTCGAGAGTAAGGATCAAATAAGTTTCTAGTGCCTCTACATGGGCAGCTGAAGGTGTTTCACCCGTAAGCATATAAAGATAATTTGCCGCATGGCCTAAATCATCTCGAGGCGGAACAAACTCAAGCCCATCTATTTTTCTTTTTCGATACGCGATAATGGCAGGAACAAGAGCGGTTAACCGAATCGCCTGTGAAATCACCGGTTTCCAGCCATAATCGTAATTCCCTCCTTCAGCGGAGATTGCCGTCCTAATGACACTCATCATGTCCATGCCTGCGGGAAGGAGGTCAATGATGTCCATTAAATTTTCCGGCAGCCCGCGCTGACGCTTCATTTCAGAGCTGAACCCGCTAACCTCCTCTGCATCCGATAATTCCCCAAACCAGAGAAGATAGGCCGCTTCCTCAAAGGAACATCTGCTGGTCAGATCCCCAATTCCATATCCCCGATAAATTAACCGGCCTTGTTCCCCATCGACATCACTAATTAATGTTTCCGCGGCAACAATTCCTTTTAATCCTTTTTGCACCACCATGAAAATCACTCCTTTTCTTATTTGGTAATATTTTATAAAATAAATATAATTAAGAATATTAAATATTTTTAAAGTGATTGATTACAATATTTAATAATGGTGGTGGAGGAGAGTGGAATTTCAATGGCTTAATACCTTTATCGTGGCAGCAGAATGTGGGAATTTCCGCAGAACCGCCGAGCTTTTATATATCTCGCAGCCTTCCGTTACGGTTCATATTAAGCAGCTGGAAAAAGAACTGGGGCTTCAGTTGTTCGAGCGCGAGGGTAAAAAGGTAAAACTGACAGAGGCGGGGAGGCGTTACCTTCACCATGCCAAAAGATTACAAGAGGTTTATCAGGGCGGCCTCGAGGACCTGCATTCCTTAAGCCAAGGTTATACCACACAATTAACACTTGCTATTTCGCCATTAATCGCTGATACAGTCCTTCCATATGTTTTAAAAAGCTATACAAATCAGCATCCCGAAGTAGAGATTTCGATCAAAATTGTTGAATCTGCAGAAATTGAACAGTCCGTTTTGAAGGAAGAAGTTGATCTCGGGTTGTCGTGCTTAAACAGCAGTCATCCAGATTTAATCACCAGGCTCTTATATCATGACCGAGTCATATTGGTGGCTCCGCATGACGGAAGGGACGCAGAAACCGCACCGCCGCTGGATGAGGAAGAGCTTTTAACATCAAACTATTTAATAACCCATAATCATCCCGGCTATTGGGACGGCCTTTGTAAGGAAATTAAAACAAAATATCCAAGTGTCCGTATGATGAAGGTATCACAGGTACACATTACGAAGCGGTTTATCATCGAAGGTTTAGGAGTTTCATTTCTGCCGACATCAACGGTCAGAAGGGAATTGCTTGAAGGAAGGCTGCTGGAGGTAGATTGTCACACAATCCATTTACCCGAGGCCAACACGTACGCCATCATGAAGTACGGCCATTCTAAACAGAAGGAATTTCTTAAGTTTATTTCCAACTACCGCTTATAAAGAAAAAACGGCCCAGTCCTCATTCCATGGACATATGGCCGTTTGAATCTTTATTTATTGATGTGGTCCTTCTGTGAAAATTTGAAAATTCACACCGAACTTGTCTGTGACACTTCCGTATGCAGGACTAAAGAAAGTTTCTTGAAGGGGCATGCCCACTTGCCCGCCGTCCTGTAAAGCATCGAAAAATTTACGGGCTTTTTCTGCATCATTAGTGGAAATGCAAATGGTCACCTGGGTTCCGATCTGGTGTGGCTGTCCAGGGAACGTATCGGATAACATGAGCTCCGATTCGCCCACTTTGATCGTCGCGTGGCCCACAAGGTTCTTGGCATCTTCGGGCAGAGGAAATTCCGGGTTTTCCGGCATTTCCCCAAAAGACTGGCTAAATAGAACCTGGGCATCCAATGCCTTTTCGTAAAATTGAATCGCTTCTCTTGCATTTCCGTTCATCACTAGGTAGGGAATTAAGCGAACTGTCATAAAAAAACATCTCCTCTGTTCATAATATTAATTAGTGTTAATCAAGCCGCTGATAGCAGAGTCATAAATGTCATTTGAAAACACTCAGCTTCTAGTATTACCACTAATTGGATTATAAAACACAGAACGTATGTTTGCAACAAAAAAATAAGATGCCTGACACCTATGAAGATGGGTGTCAGGCACCGCTAAAATTTACTTTAAATTAGGTAAATATCTTTCCGTAATAATATTGCGGTGGTGCATTTCGTGTCCGGCGATAATGTAGGCGAGGGCACAGGCCGACACTTGGATGTTATTGGCGATCCCTTTTTTGTCCCAAGCTGCTTCAGGCATATTCTGCACTAATGTAATGGCAGCCTTTCTTGTGGCAATAAAATCCTCAAGGATGTTTTTAATCGGGACCCTAGCAAACTCAGACTCTGCAATATAATCGTTTTCATTGAATCCAGCCAGCGGAGTCTGGTCGCCTCGGCCAATGCGAAGCAGGCGGTAACTCATGATTCTTTCGGTATCCGCCATGTGTCCGAGTACTTCTTTGATGCTCCATTTACCGGGAGCATAACGGAAATGTCCTTCCTCTTCAGAAATGCTTTCAAAAAGCTCTGTTACCTTAGAAAGGTTTTCCTTCAATACTTGCAGGAGGTCTCCTTCGGGTACCAGATTTACATATGGCACATAATACTCCGGATATTCCGTTTCTTGTGGACGTTTTATCATTCCACACTCTCCCCTTTCCCTTTGCGCATGATCAGCCTCAACATCATTAATCCTACCATAATTTTCATGTAACCAGAATTGATTAGTCTCAGTCGTGAAGGCAAACTAAAAAAGCCGCTGCCTGGGCAGAAGCCAAAGCAACAGCTTTTATAACCTACATCATTTTGTCAAAACGAACGCGTTTGTTGATGACATACATGACTGGCATACCGACAGCCATGACAACCAACTCACCTGCAGCTGTAGTTAACCATGTAAAGAGGAATGGCAGATCAAATGCCAAGTGGAGTTCGAGAGCAATCAAGAACATGGTAAACGTGAAGACAAGTGTATTGATCACCATCCGTGCCCAGATTCCTTTAATAAATCGTGCACACAAAATCGTGATTAATAAGGCGATCAGAGATTGGCCGACACCAAAAATAAGGTCATAGGCCTTCATAGGTGAAAAGAAAAGGTTTGTCAAAAATACACCCAGAATGATTCCATAGATATACTTTTTATTGAAGACAATCAGGTGATTAAACATTTCCGAAACACGGAACTGTACCTGTGTAAATCCAAAAGGCTGAATCAATGCCGAAACGGCAATGTACAAGGCGGCAACGATCCCGTTTACAACGATTCCGCGCACTTTGCCATTTGCATTGCCCAGCGAGTTTTGGGCACCTGACATGTTAGCAGTTTTCTCCATCATTATTCACTTCTCCTTAGTTTTTTAGAGTGGGAGGTTCTCGAACCACTTTTTATCAAACTTCCAAATTAGTATAATAATATAAAAAAATTTAGCCGTCAATGACACTATTCTGGAAAAGTTCTTCCTGTTTTTTTTGAGTGGGGTCTGACTCTTAATTAATGGAAACTTTTGTGAAGAATAATTTATAATTTTTTCTAATTTGTGTATGCTTGAAAATCTAAATACAATCCTAAAGCTATTGGCTGTATTAGCTTTCTTTACGGAGAAATGTGATTTAAATCACGAAACTGATTTGCTGTAGTCATTATAATAATTTAAATAGGGGAAAAATGATAAGGGATGGTGAAGAAATTTGGAATATAAGTTTAAAACACTTTATAGTGAAATTGGCGGACAGGATACGATTGATAAATTAGTGGATGCTTTTTATCCCCGCGTTTATGCCGACCCGGACTTAGCGCCTTTATTTGAAGGGGATATGGAAGAAATTAAGCGGAAGCAGCGGATGTTTTTGCCGCAATTTTTAGGGGGGCCAGCCCTTTACAGCATGGAGTTTGGGCCGCCGGCCATGAGGGAGCGGCATCTTCCGTTTGAGGTAACGCCAAAAAGAGCGAAATGCTGGCTTCGCTGCATGTGGGAAGCCTTCCAGGAAATCGGCCTTGACCAAAACCCTGCAGGCCGGGCTTTTTACGATCGTTTAACCCAAGTTGCAGGAATTATGGTCAACAGTCCGGATACCTAATAAATAGTATTATGAATCCTTGTTCACGAGGCTGGACGGGGATTTTTGTTTTTCCAATTCGTTTCCCAAATATGTTATAGTGTGTTTGTTTAATGTGAGGAGGGTCCGAGTTGAAAAATAATGAACAATGGTGGAAAAAGAGTGTTGTGTATCAAATTTATCCGCGCAGCTTCCATGATTTCAATGGTGATGGCATCGGAGACATTCGAGGAATTATCGCAAAACTTGATTATTTAAAGCTGCTCGGAGTTGATGTAATCTGGCTGAGCCCGGTCTACGATTCGCCGAACGACGATAACGGCTATGATATCCGCAACTATCAAAAGGTTATGGAAGAATTCGGAACGATGGCCGATTTTGACCAAATGCTTGAAGAATTACATAAACGCGATATGAAGCTGATGATGGACCTGGTTGTAAACCATACATCTGACGAGCACGACTGGTTTGTTCAATCCAAGCAGTCAAAAGACAATCCGTACCGTGATTATTATATTTGGCGGAAAGGCAAAGACGCCCAGGAGCCGAATAACTGGGGTTCTTTTTTCAGCGGACCGGCATGGCAATATGATGAGAACACAAATGAGTATTACTTACACCTTTTTTCGAAAAAACAGCCTGATCTTAATTGGGAAAATCCAAAAGTAAGAGATGAAGTCTACCAGATGATGAATTTTTGGCTGGAAAAAGGGGTTGATGGCTTCCGAATGGACGTCATCAATATGATTTCCAAAGACCCGGGGCTGCCGGACGGCGAACAGCATGAAGGCCGATCATATGGCGATGGCAGTCCATACTTTATGAATGGTCCGCGAATTCATGGATTTTTGCAGGAAATGAACAAGGAAGTTCTCTCGAAGAAGCCGATCATAACAGTTGGTGAAATGCCGGGGGCCACGCCGGATGATGCAATCCTTTATACCAATCCTGACCGAAAAGAAGTCAATATGATTTTTACATTTGAGCACATGGACCTCGACAGTGCTCCAGGCGGGAAGTGGAATTTAAAGCCGCTGAATTTAGTGGATTTAAAAGAAAACCTGGCTAAATGGCAAACGGCTTTACATAACAGAGGCTGGAACAGCTTATACTGGAACAACCACGACCAGCCGCGGATTGTTTCGCGCTTCGGGAATGACCGGGAATACAGGTTGGAGTCGGCTAAAATGCTAGCGGCCTGCCTACATTTTATGCAGGGCACTCCGTATATATATCAAGGCGAAGAAATCGGCATGACAAACGTCCAGTTTGACTCCCTTGATGACTATCGTGATATCGAAACCATTAACATGTATCATGAACGGAAGGCTTTAGGCTATTCCCATGACGACATCATGACTTCCATTTATGTAAAAGGAAGAGACAATGCGAGAACGCCGATGCAATGGGATGATTCAGTAAATGCCGGCTTTACCTCCGGTGGGAGCCCGTGGATTAAGGTCAACCCAAGATACAAAGAAATTAACGTAAAAAATGCTCTAGAGGATTCGCAGTCAATTTTTTATTTTTACCAAAAGCTGATTGCCATGAGGAAGGAAATGGACATCATCGTCGAAGGTGATTTCCAGCTTCTGCTGGAAGACCACCCTGCCTTGTTCGCCTACGAAAGGAACTGGCAGGATGAGAAACTTCTCGTCGTTTGCAACTTTAGTGCGGATGAAGTTACTGTGGAGGATAAAGAGGTCCTGGCGAAGTTGAACGAATATAAACTATTACTTTCCAATTATGACGGGACCAGAACGAATAATTTTCGTCCATACGAAGCTAATGTTTTCAAAAAATAGGACAAGGGATAGTCCCTTGTCCGTTTTTATTTAACCTCCATAATTGCAAAACCTTTTCCATCTACCGGCAGGATTAATTCCTCCGCATTATTAGCTGCCACCACAGTATCATCCCAGAGATTCCTAATGGTTTTCCCGCTCACGTTGAACGGAACGGTAAATTCCGCTGCTTCATTTCCCGTATTCAACACAACGATCACGGCACTAACTCCGTCCGATTTGCTGAAGGCCAGACAAGTATCATGTTCAAGGAATGTAAGCTCTCCTTCATTCGCAAGCAGTGGATGCTGGCCGCGTAATTGTATTAATTTTTGAATGTGCTCAAACAGTTCTCGATTCTGCTTGTCTTCTTCCCATGCCATACATTTCCGGCAGCCTGGGTCCTGTTCGCCGGTCATCCCGATTTCATCCCCATAATAGATGCATGGTGAGCCAATAAAAGTCAAAAGCATTGTATAAATCAGCTTTAACTGCTCCATATCCCCGCCGCACTCGGTTAATATCCGGGGGGTATCATGGGAGCCGACAAGGTTAAAGGCGACTTCATTTACATTTTTCGGATACATATGAATGACACTCGTCATGTTTTCAACGAATTCTTTTACCTCCAGCTTTTGTCTGGCAAAGAGGTTTAGGATATTCGTGGTTAAAGGATAATTCATGACGGCGTCAAATTGGTCCCCTCGGAGCCATGGCATTGAATCGTGCCAAATCTCCCCAAGGATATACAAATCAGGCTTAATCGCCTTAACTTCACGGCGGAATTCACGCCAAAACGCATGGTCCACTTCATTGGCCACGTCAAGGCGCCAGCCGTCAATATCGAATTCCTTCACCCAATACCGGCCAACCTCTAATAAATAGTCCTTTACTTCCTGATTTTCGGTGTTCAATTTCGGCATAAATGGGGTAAAGGCAAACGTATCATAATTCGGCTTAGGCTCGGTTACTAATGGAAACTCATGAACATGGAACCAATTTTTATAACGGGATTTTTCCCCATTTTCAAGCACATCCTGAAACTGGGGGAAGTAGAATCCGCTGTGGTTAAACACGGCATCCAGCATGACTTTTATACCATTTTGATGGCAGGCATCAATTAATTCCCTAAAAGTTTCCTTCGTTCCAAATTGCGGATCGATTTCAAGATAGTCAATTGTATCGTATTTATGGTTCGAGTAAGCTTTAAAAATAGGAGTAAAATAAATGCCGCTTATTCCTAACTCCTTTAAATATGGAATCTTTTGAATCACGCCCTCCATATCTCCGCCGAAAAAGTTCATTGGCGTGGGCTCTTCGCTTCCCCATGGAAGTGTCCCCTCAGGATCAAAGTCTTTATTCCCATTAGCAAATCGTTCAGGGAAAATTTGGTACCAAACAGTATCCTTAACCCAGCTTGGAGCACGGAATATATCTGCATTATTCATAAACGGAAAGCAAAAATAATAAGCCGTGTCATCTACCGGGGGTTCAGAATAAAAACCTTTTTCCGTAAAACAGACTGTTTCCGTGCCATCATCCAGGATAAAGCCGTAGCGCAGTCTTTTAAAAGGAGGGGTGATAGCTGCAAACCAATAATCAAATAACTGATCCGAACCGCTTTTCTTCATTGGGGTGGTGGTGTTCAGCCATTGTTTGCCCTCCCAGTTATAAGGGTCGCCGTGAAAAAGTGTTACCTTTTTTAGATCCCCTTTTTTGCAGCGGATTTGAAGGTGCAATTCACCGTTAGTGCAAACGTATGCATAATTATCCTTTGGTCGATGATATATAGCTTCTTTAAACAATATAATCAACTCTCTTTCCGGTAGTGGTTGTTCAAGGCTATTTTACTAAAAAAATCGGGATATTGAAACATGATAAAACGGAATCTATTATTTCCTTCTATATTGGATAAAATAATTTTTTTTTGCGAAAACTAGTTGTAAATTGAAAGATATGCATTATAATGAAAATATGTTGTGCAACCGTTTTCGCAAATTTGAAAGCGTTATTTTTCACAACTGAATAAAACATTTTAATTTCTACTGGAGGGATACTTATGAAGAAAGCACTCTCGATTTTTATGATGGCCATTCTTTTGCTTGGTGTTCTGTCAGCTTGTGGTCCAAAGCGTGACGACAATGCAGGCAAAAAAGACACTGGCAAAAAGGAAGAAACAGCTGCAAAACCAGATAAACTAGTTGTATGGGAAGACAAAGATAAATCCGGCTGGCTGAAAAAAGTAGCAGCAGATTTCGAAAAGAAAAATGGCATCAAAATTGAATTCAAAGAAGTAGAAATGGCTACAAAAATGCGTGACCAATTACGTCTTGACGGTCCTGCAGGAACTGGCCCGGATATCGTAACCCTGCCGCATGACCAAGTTGGACAGGTAGCAACCGAAGGCCTGATTGCAGAACTTAAAGTTGATAAAAATGTAACAGATAGATTCTCACAATCTTCCATTGATGCTGAAACTTACGATGGTAAATTATACGGCCTTCCAAAGGCTTCTGAAACACCGGTATTCATTTATAACAAGGACTTAATGAAACAACCGCCAAAGACAATGGATGACGTTTACAAATTCTCAAAAGACTTCACTAAAGGTGAAAAATACGGATTTTTAGCTCTTTTTGATAACTTCTATTTTGCACATGGTCTCATTGGCGGAATGGGCGGCTATGTATTTAAAAATAATGATGGCAAGCTTGATGCAAATGATATCGGCTTAAATAATGAAGGTGCTGTTAAAGGTACTGAGTATATTCAAAAATGGTACAAAGAAGGATTATTCCCTAAAGGAATCATTGGTGAAAACGGAGGCTCTGCTTTAGACGGATTATTCACTGAAGGTAAAGTAGCTTCTGTTATGAACGGTCCATGGGCGTACAAGCCATACCAAGATGCAGGTATTAAGATTGGTATGACCGCACTTCCAACACTTCCAAACGGTGAGCATGTAAAAACATTCATGGGTGTTAAAGGCTGGCATGTGTCTGCTTACTCTAAAAACCAAGAGTGGGCTGCTAAATTCCTAGAGTTCATTACAAATGATGAGAACTCCAAATACCGTTTCTTGCAAACATCAGAAGTTCCAACAAACAAAGCATTGCTTGATGATCCGGCAATTAAGGACAACGAAGGTGCAAAAGCAGTTGCTGAGCAGTCTCAATATGCTGTTCCAATGCCAAACATCCCTGAAATGGGCCAAGTTTGGAAGCCAATGGCTGACTCCCTTCAAACTGTTGTAACCGGCAAAGCTGAACCTAAGAAGGCACTTGATTCTGCGGTTGAACAAATTAAAGCTAATATTGCTTCTACAAAATAATCATATTTCAGGCAGTACCTCAGGGGGATTTGGGGTACTGCTATCTATTCATACTAATTTAGATGTTTTATGAGGAAAAAATCTTTTTTTTCTTGATAAAGCATCTAAGCTTAACATTATCATTTTCATCAAACTGGAAGGGGAGTACAGGATGTCTAATGAAATAATCGATTCAAACAGCCACCGTAAGAAAGCGTTGATTTTATCCATCATTCCTGGATTAGGCCAGCTGTATAACAAGCAATTTTTAAAAGGAGCCTCCTTTCTTATTTTGAGTGCGGCCTTTCTCTATGTCTTTAAGGATTTATTAAACCTTGGTTTATGGGGACTGGCAACACTGGGGGAAATCCCTTTTGAAGATCACTCCATTTTCCTTTTAGTGTACGGGATTTTAGCACTTATTGTTCTTGTATTTGGTATTGGCTTTTATATATTTAATCTTCGTGATGCCTTTAAAGTAGGAAAAAAACGAGATGCGAATGAACCGGTCAGTACGGTCAAAGAACAGTACCGCAACCTGATTGATAACGGATTCCCATATTTAATCATGTCACCAGGATTTTTACTATTAGTATTTGTTGTTATTTTTCCAATTATTTTCGTTATCCTGCTTGGTTTCACCAACTACGATCTTTACCATACCCCGCCGGCAAAGCTTGTCGATTGGGTAGGTTTTAAAAATTTCATAGAAATCTTTGAAGTAGATATGTGGCGGAAAACCTTCTTCTCTGTCTTGGCTTGGACATTGGTGTGGACATTTATGGCTACCACAT
This sequence comes from uncultured Neobacillus sp., assembly GCA_964400595.1. Lineage (GTDB taxonomy): Bacteria > Bacillota > Bacilli > Bacillales > Cytobacillaceae > Neobacillus. The sequence continues at coordinate 33,144 of CAYNUT010000006.1, forward strand.
TCCAAGTCGCCTTGGGCATTTTTCTGGCGATTATTGTCAATCAGAAGGATCTTAAAGGAAAGGCTATTATTCGGACTGTTTTCATTTTACCTTGGGCGGTTCCGGCATTCGTTTCCGTCCTTGTCTTCGCCGGTATGTTCAATGAGTCATTCGGTGCCATCAACAGAGATATCCTTGGCTTTTTTGGCATTGAAGGCCTTCCATGGATGACCGAGCCGCTATTTACGAGAATTGCACTGATCATGATTCAAACCTGGTTAGGCTTCCCGTTCATCTTCGCGATGACAACTGGTGTATTGCAATCAATTCCGCAGGATTTATATGAAGCTGCAACGGTGGATGGAGCTTCTAATTTCCAGAAGTTCAAAAACATTACTCTTCCGCTTGTGTTGTATGCAACAGCACCTGTTATCATAACGCAGTATACGTTCAACTTTAATAACTTCAATATTATTTACTTATTTAACGGCGGCGGTCCGGCTATTACCGGGCAGAACGCTGGGGGTACAGACATCCTGATTTCTTGGATTTATCGATTGACGATGATATCGGCGCAATATTCGAAGGCTGCAACTTTAACGATGCTATTATCAATCATTGTCATTACCGTTGCGATATGGCAGTTTAGAAGAACAAAATCATTCCAGGAAGAGGATATGATGTGATATGAGTATAAAAAGACAAAAATACACCAGACTTGCACTGACTTATTTAGTTGTTCTGATTATGTTTGTGATCATTTTATATCCACTTGCATGGATTATTGGTTCATCGTTTAATCCAGGGCAGAGTTTATCCGGTTCAAGCATTATACCGAAGAATGCGACACTTGCCCATTATAAGGGGCTATTTGATACTTCAAAAAGCAATTACCTTTTCTGGTATCTGAATTCCTTGAAGGTCAGTATTCTCACGATGCTGTTTACCGTTATTTTGGTGTGCTTAACTGCCTATTCTTTTTCCCGTTACCGCTTTGTCGGACGGAAAAATGGCTTAGTGACTTTCTTGATTTTGCAAATGATACCAAACTTTGCAGCTTTAATTGCCATTTATATTTTAGCCACTCTGACCAAATTAATCGATACGCATTTAGGTTTGATTTGTGTATATGTCGGGGGGCAGATTCCGATGAATACGTGGTTGATGAAAGGGTATTTGGATACAATCCCGAAAGAACTGGATGAATCGGCTAAAATAGACGGGGCAGGGCACTTGCGGATCTTTTTCCAAATTGTTATGCCGCTTGCGACACCTATCATTGCGGTTGTTGCCTTGTTTGCGTTTATTGCACCGTTTGCCGATTTTATCATCGCCAGCATTTTACTAAGAACCGAGAAAAATTACACATTGGCGGTTGGACTTTATGATCTCGTTGCCAAACAATTTGGTGCTGAATTCACCACGTTTGCAGCCGGGGCTGTCTTGATAGCCGTTCCGATTGCGATTCTCTTCTTATCATTCCAGCGGTTCTTTGTGTCTGGATTAACGGCTGGCGGGACAAAAGGCTAATGATATAATGATGGTAACAAACTCCTTTGAGAGGGGAGAGTATGATGAACGTAACAATAAAGGACGTGGCGATGTTAGCAAATGTTGCCCCGTCAACGGTTTCAAGAGTCATTGCAGATAGTCCGCGGATTAGCGAAGCGACTAAGCGGAAAGTAAAACAAGCAATGGAACAGCTTGGCTATCACCCAAACTTAAATGCCAGAAATCTTGCCAGTCAATCAACACAGGCATTAGGGCTGGTGATGCCAAGCTCAAAGGATGTCGGCTTCCAAAATCCCTTTTTTCCAACCGTTTTACAGGGAATCAGTGAAGGGGCACGAGAGAAAAATTATGCCCTTCATATGACGACAGGAAAATCGGATCGTGAGATTCTTGATGCCGTCGTCCAGATGGTGCAGGGAAAACGGGTTGACGGGGTTATTCTTCTTACTTCAAAGGTTGAGGACCAGGTTATTTCCTATTTAAAGGAAAGAAATTTCCCGTTTGTTCTTATTGGAAAACCATATAAAGATATTGAGGAAATAACCCATGTAGATAATGATAATGTTGGCGCTATGAAAGAGGCAGCGGACTATTTAATCAGGCTTGGCCATAGCAAAATCGGGTTTATCGGGGGAAGCCTGGACCTGATTGTGACGGTTGACCGTCTTACAGGGTATAAAAAAGCTTTAGAAGAAGCAGGAATTGAGGTTAATACCGAATATATTATCCATCAGGAATTTTTACGAGAAGGCGGACAGGAGGGAGTAAGGGCGCTGATGCAGCTTGAACATCCTCCGACCGCGCTCGTTGTGGCCGATGATTTCATGGCACTTGGTGTCCTCAATACTTTGGATGAATTAGGGATAAAGGTTCCTGAAGACATTTCCATCGTCGGCTTTAATAATGTCCTGCTTGCAGAAATGGCGAAGCCGCCGCTCACTTCTATTGATATTCAAATATTTGAACTAGGCTATCATGCTTCGAAAAATCTGATTGAAAAGATTGAGAATCCTAATGAACCCACTAAACGCCTGATCATCGCCCACAGGCTGGTAGAGCGTTCCTCCTGCAGCGGAAAACAACATTAACAGAGCCTAAGAATTAAAGAGGATGGATTTATGAACAAATTATGGTGGAAAGAGGCTGTTGCCTACCAAATCTATCCCCGCAGTTTTATGGATTCGAACGGGGATGGAATCGGCGACATTAAAGGAATTATTTCCAAACTGGATTATTTAAAGGATTTAGGAATTGATGTCATTTGGGTGTGCCCAATGTATCGATCACCCAATGATGATAATGGTTATGATATCAGCGATTATCGAGAAACAATGGCAGAGTTCGGAACGATGGCAGATTTTGACCTCCTGTTAGAAGAAACACATCGTCGCGGCATGAAGCTGATTCTTGATTTAGTCATCAACCACACAAGCGACGAGCATCCGTGGTTTATCGAATCTCGTTCTTCAAAGAACAATCCAAAACGGGATTGGTATATTTGGCGCGACGGCAAGGACGGTAAAGAACCAAACAACTGGGAAAGTATTTTTGGCGGCCCTGCTTGGCAATATGATGAGAAGACCGGCCAATATTTCCTGCATTTATTTTCGAAAAAAATGCCAGATCTCAACTGGGAAAATAATGATGTAAGGAAAGCCCTCTATGACATGGTCAATTGGTGGCTTGATAAGGGAATTGACGGCTTCCGTGTCGATGCCATCAGCCATATTAAAAAGGAAGAAGGCCTTCAGGATATGCCGAATCCAGATGGGCTGCCATATGTTTCTTGCTTTAAAAAAATGATGAATGTTGAAGGGATTCATGCCTTTTTACAGGAGTTGAAGGAAGAAACATTCGCTAAGTACGACATCATGACTGTCGGGGAGGCCAATGGCGTGACCGTTGATAATCCCGAAGATCTTGAACAATGGGTCGGTGAAAAGCAAGGGAAATTTAATATGGTTTTTCAATTTGAACATCTTGACCTATGGAATGCCGAAACGAAAAAAGAGTTAAATATTGTTGAACTTAAATCTGTCCTTTCGCGCTGGCAAAAGGGACTTGAAGGTAAAGGGTGGAATGCATTATTCATCGAAAATCATGATAAGGCCCGAATTGTTTCCACATGGGGAAATAACCAGGAATACTGGCGTGAAAGTGCCACCGCCATTGCTGCGATGTATTTTCTTATGCAGGGCACTCCATTTATCTACCAAGGCCAGGAAATCGGCATGACCAATGTGCAATTTGACTCAATTGATGATTATGATGATGTTTCAGCAAAAAACATGTACCGTTCAAAGCGCGCTGACGGTGTTCCGCACAAGGATATTATGGCAATAATCTGGGCTTCAGGCCGTGATAATTCCCGGACACCGATGCAGTGGTCGGATGAAGAAAATGCCGGTTTCAGCACGGGAACTACATGGCTTAAGGTGAATCCGAATTACAACAAAATCAATGTGGCTGCACAGCAGAATGACCCAGATTCCGTTTTGAATTTTTATAAAAAAATGATTCGCTTGAAGAAGGCGAATGAAGTATTTACGTACGGCACCTATGATCTACTGCTAAAGAATGACCCGCAAATTTTTGCCTACACAAGGACTCTGGGTGAGGAAAAAGTGCTGGTGGCAGCCAATCTTTCTGTTAATCCTGCTGTCATGAAGGGCATTACCGTGGATGATCGTGATTTGCTGTTAAATAACTACCAGACTGCCGAACATGAAGCAGTAGATGAGTTTACATTAAAACCTTATGAAACAAGAGTATATAAACTTTAATAGAAAAAAGACGATTCGAAACTTATGAACTGCACCCCCTATTGTTAGACAACTAACAATGGGAGGTGCAGTCTTTTTGTTTGCATCAAGAATAATGGAACTGAAATATATTGAAAGTATGTAAAGACTTCCCTTTTGGTAAATCCTGTGATTGTTAAGTAATTGGATTTTTGATATTTTTAAAGTAATTATAGTTTTGAAGGACGGACATTAGTATGGTAAAAGGAGAAATCAAATGGGAGGAAAAATATTACATATAAAAATTAATTGGATGCTGATCCTTTGCTTATTAGTCCTGGTGGAGCTGCTAAATATAATAGGGTATATTTTTTTCCCTTCCATTATGCTCATAAAGTTTATCCCCCTTTTGATTTTAATAGGTGTTTTCCCATTCGTTTTTTTAAAATTAAAAGAAATGAGGGAAAAGGAAAAAGAACTGCGGCAAAACAAGATGAGGTTGAAAAATATTTTTGACACTCTCGATGTCGCAATTTGGTCACATGATTTAAAAATGGGCCATCTACTCATTACTCCAGGGATTGAAAAGCTGTATGGATATACATATACCGATTTTTATAAAGACTTGGACCTTTGGAAAAAAGTAATTTATCCCGATGATTTGCCTGTTTTAGCCGAAAGAGAAAAGAAAGTCGCCTTAGGTGAGACTGTCACTAGTGAATATCGTATCATTCGCCCTGACGGGGAAGTGCGCTGGATTTATGACAGGGGATTCCCAATGCTGGACGATAAGGGAAACCTGATTGATTTTAATAGTGTGTTGTTTGATATCACGGACCGGAAGGAAAGTGATGACCGATATCGGAGTTTAGTGGAAATGTCACCTGATTTTATTGCTGTAGTGAGCATCAATAAAGTTGAATATATTAACGAGGCGGGCTGGAAGCTGGTCGGCGCTAACAGCCGGGAAGAATTAATTGGGCAGTCTCCATTAAAGTTTGTACCCCAAAAAATTATTGAACTTTTTATGAATAATTCAGAAAACATAATAAATTTCGAGCAAGCAAGAACAAGGCTTGAATTTAAGTTAAAACGTTTGGATGGAACGGCGGTTGAGGTGGAAATGGCCTCCACACCCATTCTTTATGAAGGCAGGTTTGCCGTTCAAGTCTTCGGCAGGGATATCACTAAGCGTAAAAAAGCCGAGAAAATGATAAAAACAATGGCCTATTTTGATACATTAACCGGGCTGCCGAATCGAAACAGCTTTAGACAGCACCTAAATAATGCCTTAAATCATCATGGTGACAAAATACTGGCGGTATTGTTCCTCGATTTAGATCGTTTTAAGATTATTAATGATACAAAGGGGCATACCGTGGGGGATCTTATTCTCAAAAAAGTCGCCGCCAGATTAGAAATGGCGGTTCAAAATTCAGGGCTTGTGTCCCGTCTGGGCGGAGACGAGTTTATTATTCTGCTTGAGGATATCGACAAAAACATAGTGACCGATGTAGCGCAGAAAATTCTTAATGAATTCTCATATCCTATTGAGGTTAATAATCAGGAGTTTTTTGTGACGCCAAGCATTGGAATCAGCCTTTACCCCGAGGATGGCAGGGATGAAGAAACGCTGATTAAACATGCAGATACAGCTATGTACCAGGCAAAAGAGCGCGGAAAAAATAATTTCAAGTTTTATTCTTCCAATTTAAAAGGGATTTCAATTCGAAAAATGGAGCTCGAAAATGGACTGCGAAAGGCGCTGGAACAAAATCAGCTGATGCTTTATTACCAGCCGCAGGTATCTCTCATCACAGGGGAGATTGTTGGAGTAGAAGCACTGCTTCGCTGGCACCATCCAGAGCATGGCTTTATTTCGCCGGATGAATTTATCCCGCTGGCTGAAGAAACAGGGCTGATTGTGCCGCTTGGAAAGTGGGTTTTGCAGGAGGCCTGTAAACAGAGAAAAATATGGGAGGATGCAGGATTTCGAGATTTCCCGATTGCTGTTAATGTTTCTGTCCGGCAATTTGAGGATGACCATTTCATTGATTATATTTCAATGGTATTGGATGGAACTGGACTCAAAGGCAGTATGCTAGAGCTTGAAATTACAGAGAGTATCATGCAAAACCTGGAGAGGTCGACGGTTATTTTAAATCAGTTGAAAGACATAGGCGTGCTTTTATCCATCGATGATTTTGGGACCGGGTATTCATCCTTAAGTTACTTGAAACATTTGCCGATTGATAAAATTAAAATCGATAAATCATTTGTTGACGATATTCTCTACCATTCCAACAAAGGGGTGATGGTAAAAACCATCATTGACATGGGCGTGAATCTGAACTTTATTGTCATTGCCGAAGGAATTGAAACGGAAGAACAGCTTGATTTCCTAAAGAAAAATGGCTGCGATATCGGGCAGGGGTATTTTTTCAGCAAACCATTGCCGGCAAACCAGCTTGAGCTGGATTTGTTCGACAAAAATAAAATATGTGGCATCCGGATTTGATCGGATGCCACTTTTTATGAAGCTGTTTTTTCAACTTTTGCCAATCGTTCCCAAGGCCTCATCAGCCAGCGTCTTGTAGCGAAGCAGCCACGAAGCCATTCATCAGCTCCCTGGGCAAGCCAGACCCCCACAAGTCCCAAACCGAAATGAATCCCAAGCAGGTAGCTGAGGGAAACCGCAATTCCCCACATGGAAAGAATTCCAATCACTACTGGAAACCGGACATCCCCCGCTGATTTTAGAGAACTCATTAGCACAATATTCATGGCCCGGCCGGGTTCTACAAACACAATCGCCCACAGGACTGGGAGGCCGACGGCCAAGATGTCGGGGTCCTTCGAAAAAGTCTCCAAAATAGGGGAACCGACCAGGGCGATGACTAATGAGGTAAGCAGGGAAGCAGCCATAGCAATTTTAAGAGTGCGGATACCCCGTTTCAGCGCCCTGTTAAACTGCCTCGCGCCAATATAGCGGGCTACCAGCATCTGGGTTCCTTGTGCAATTGCCAATGTAAACAAAAAGCAAAGCATATTAATATTTAGGATATAGACACGGGCAGCCAGTGACGCTGTCCCCATCGTGACGATAAAGCTCGTAATAACGAGCTGGGATAGTTGATACGATAAATTTTCACCCGCTGAGGGAATGCCGATAGCGAGCAGCCCTTTAATATCTTCCTTTCTCGCATGGAATATATCGCTGATGTCAAACTTTAAGGACAGCCTGTTATAGATTAAATAGATCAGTGCCAGGACAGCAAAGGCACGTGCGGCGACCATCGCCCATGAAACTCCGGTTACACCTGTAACAGGAATGCCAAAAAGTCCTGAAATCGCCATGATATTTCCTGCTAGACTGATAATATTGCTGAATACTGTCACAACCATCGATTCTTTTGTATGCCCATGACTGCGCAGAATAGCCCCTAATGCCAATGATAATGATTCGAAAAAGAGGGAAATTCCACAAATCCGGACAAACGTAACCCCGTAGTCAAATACTTGATCCTGAATGTCAAATAAACGTAGAAGTTGCTCTCCAAAAATAAAAACAATGGCAGCAACGGCAATCCCAAACCAAAAATTCAAGCCAAAGACAGACCGTGATAACTGCCTTGCCTGCTTCAATTGACCCGCGCCAAGATTTTGGCTGATTAAGACCGTTGCCCCGATAGAGGTCACATTGAAAACCAAAATAAAGATTCCTAACAGTTGGTTTGCAACGCCAACTCCTGCTGCAGCGGCATCTGAATAATGACTTAACATTAAGGTGGCTATAATCCCCATGCCCATATGAAGTGCAAGCTCGATAAAGAGCGGCCAAGAAATACTGAATAGCGATTGTTCCTGATATTTGTTCGTTTGTTCTTCCAAAGGTGAAACTCCTTTTTTTCTACTAAAATATAAACTTCATTTTACACCCATTTCCATTATTTTAAAATGAAAAGAATTTTTTTCAGGCATGAACGGAGATATCTTTCAAACCTGTTATAAAACCGAGCAATCCTTTCAGGAACACATTGAAAATTCCATGGTTGTCAACATCGAAGATTCCATATGAATCTATTAATCGGTGCATTCTTTAGGCTAAGATCAAGAAAATAAAAATACCTGCTGACTTTACCCATTAGGTATTGTCAGCAGGTATATGTTTTACAATTGCTCTAAAAATCCCTTTGCGGTATTGGCTTAGTGAATATGAATGTTTCCACTTGATACATCCAGGTCAATTTTATATTTTCCGGATCCGTGTGTTCCATTAATTCTATCTTTATTAAAGTCCTTAGAAGTTAATGGAAGGTCGCAGGAGATATCGCCGCTGCTCACTTCACCATTTAGGGTGAAATCAGCATTGTTAGGTAAATTAAGACCAACATCACCGGAACTCACATCCATTTTGATTGAATCCGTTAACTTATCCAGTTGAATGTCAAGCTGTCCCGAAGATACATCTGCTTCAATGGCCCCCGTATAGTGTTTAATTTCAAGATTGCCGGAGCTTAAATTGAAGGTTCCAGTTTTCGTTTTCAACGTATCAATTTTCACATTGCCAGATCCCCCGTCATGCTTAAACTGATCTACATTCAGGTTGTTGAGTTTCAAGTTTCCTGAACCGATATCAACGTTTAATTCCTCTAATTTCATCGGTTTGTCTTTTGCAGGACCGGAAAAATCCAAGTTGCCCGAGCCTAAATCAATTGTCATGTTTTGAGTGTAATCTTCTGGAATGTAGATTTTCAGTTGGTTCTTTTCTGAAAATGAGCTCCAGTTGAACCAATCATACCATTTGCCTTTTAAGGAAACTTCCACTGTGTCGCCATTTTCTTTTACCGAAAGAGTTTGCTTGCCGTTATAGACGGCCCGTAAATTTTGCCGGTCTTCCGGAATAATCGTGGTGCTGACGCTGCCGACATCTACTTTAATTACCTTAGTATTGCCTGCGATGGCAGCTTCTCCATTCTTTTTCCTGCCGGAACCAAACACGTTAATGTGAATGGACTGATTAAAAGCAATATATAAGCCTGCGATCACTAATAAAAGTATTAATATTCTTTTCATAATTCTCCATCCCCTTTTTTAACATCTTCTATATATAGAATAGGAAATCCTTCACATTACTTCCATGTACCGGGGATTTATTTTTCTCTAAGGCTTGAGGTGTATTTAATATGAAAAGCGCAAGCCATTCGATCTTGACTTATCGCAGGGAGGAGTGGGATGGCCACTAGTCGCTGGGGGCTGGAGCAGGACAACTCTTGAAGTCGAATTTCAAAAGACTCTCCTGCTGGAATTTTTCCTTGTCAACGAAATATTCCTTCATATATCATTAAAAACAGTTAGTTTTTTCGCTTTTCGAAAGATAGATTGAAATGACACATAGGGAGAGACTCTGCATGCTGCAGAAAATAAATAAATTTCTTGAAAAAATAATGCCGCTGATCACGCCGGCCGGTGTCATCCTTGGCATTTTATTAAGCACTTACCTGAAGGATTTTTCCTTTTTAATCCCGTGGATCTTCGCGTTTATGACGTTCGCAGGCAGTTTAAGTTCCAATTTCCAATCACTAAAAGATGTAGTGGCCCATCCGTTTCCGATTTTACTGGCGATGATGATTCTACATGTATTGATGCCGCTTTGTGCCTGGGGCGTCGGACATATAACCTTTCCGGGAGACACTTACACAATTACTGGGCTGGTTTTAGCGATGGTGATTCCGACCGGAATTACTAGCTTCGTCTGGGTTTCCATCTATAAAGGAAACATTCCGATGGTTTTATCGGTTATATTATTTGATACGTTACTATCACCGCTGATCGTTCCGTACTCGCTTTCCCTTTTTATGGGCCAGAAAATTGAAATGGACTACATCGATATCATGAAAGGGCTGTTGGGCATGGTTGTTATTCCTTCCCTGCTCGGAATGCTTTTAAACCAGCTGACCCATGGAAAAATTAAAGACCAATTAGGCGCTCCCTTAGCTCCTTTTTCAAAAATTGCCATTGGTTTTGTCGTAATGCTAAACGGTGCAGTCGTGGCACCGTATTTGAAAAATATTAATCTCAAACTGGTCAGTATCACGGTCATTGTCTTTGTAATCGCACTCACTGGTTACTTGTTTTCCTTTCTGCTAGGGCGTTTCATGAAGCAGGACCGGGCTACGGTCATCACGCTGACTTTTTCAGGCGGAATGAGAAACATCAGTGCCGGAGCTGTTATTGGCGTCACTTTTTTTCCGCCGGCGGTCGCTGTGCCGGTAGTGGTTGGGATGTTGTTTCAGCAGGTCTTGGCCTCATTGAATGGCCATTTCATCGCGAGGTATTATAATAAAAAGCAAGATTCGATTGCTTGATAAAGGGGTTTTTGGAATGAATGATACATTGAAAAGAGAAGGCGGTTTGCTTGCCGGAGTGCAGGGGATTCAATGGGCTGTCTTCATGCTGACAAATATTATCGCTGTTCCGGTAGTAGTCGGGGCAGCCTTTCACATGTCGCCGGCTGACATTTCCACCTTCATGCAGCGCATGCTTCTAGTCAGCGGTGCGGCAACCTTAATTCAAGTGTTCTTTGGACACCGGCTTCCGGTCGTCGAGGGCGCTGCCGGCATGTGGTGGGCCATCTTTATTTTATTAGGAACGATGAGTGCACCGGGAAAGCAGGGGCTGCTGCTGCAGCAGCTGGAAATGGGGCTCATCATTGCCGGGATTTTTCTAGCCGTCTTAGGGTTTTTACCGATTATTGAAAAAGTGAGGACCCTCTTTACACCTATTGTGACAGGGGTTTATTTAATCCTGCTCGTCAGCCAGCTGAGCGGTTCCTTTTTTAAAAGCATCCTCGGAATCAATGCCACTGGCCATTTAAATGGAAAAATAACCTTGATTTGCTTTGTGGAAATTTTGCTTATTTTGCTTATTTCTTTAAAAGTAAATGGGATCTGGAAAAGTATGGGGCCTTTGTTTGGAATTGTGGTTGGCTGGTCGCTGTTTCATTTTTTCGGATTGTTGGATAATGGCCACGCTTATGAGCCAGCAAGCTGGTTTGCGGTTCCTTCGCTGCTGGACTGGGGGATGCCGAAATTTGATATAGGGATTGTGCTGACGTCCATCATAACTTCGATTGTCTTGATTTCTAACGTGATTGCCAGTATTCTCGTCGTGGGCATCGCACTTGAAAAAGAAATCCAGCCAAAGCAATACCAAAAGGGGATTTTCGGCAACGGTGTTAACCTAATTGTATCCGGACTTTTTTCGGTTGTCGGTGTCGTGCCATTGTCCGTTTCGGCAGGCTTTATTACGACTACGGAAATTAAGAAAAAGCTTCCTCTTATTATTGGCGCCATCATGATTATGGCAATCGGCTTTTTTCCGTATGTGGGCGAGTTTTTAGCAACTTTGCCATTAGAGGTTGCCTACGCCTCGTTGTTTATTCCTTTTTCGCAAATGATGGGCTTCGGCATCCGCGACCTGATGGGGCAGGAGCCGTCTTCCCGCAATCTGCTCGTCATCGGCTTGTCGATGATGGTCGGCATCGGGATGATGTTCTTACCTCCTGAGGCGTTTGAAAGCGTCGCCCCGTGGTTAAGGAATATTGTTGCGAACGGGTTATTGGTTGGACTGATTTTTTGTTTATTGCTCGAGCATGTCATCTTTCGGGAAAAGAAGGATGCAGTGAAGGTGAATCAATAATTTTGGGTTTCCTTTTTTGTTTGCGGCGCCGGACAAAACTCTCGCCTCTTGGTGTGGTTCTCCCTTTATAGAAGACAATTCGGAGTCAAAAACGAAGAGAATTGTCCTTAAGAGAGCTTATTGAGGACATTTCGGAGTCAAAAACGAAGAGAATTGTCCTTAAGCAGGCTTATTGAGGACATTTCGGAAGCAAAAACGAAGAGAATTGTCCTTAAGCAGGCTTATTGAGGACATTTCGGAGTCAAAAACGAAGAGATTTGTCCTTAAGAGAGCTTATTGAGGACATTTCGGATGCAAAAACGAAGAGATTTGTCTTTAAAAAAGGTTATTGAAGACATTTCGTATACGTTTTGAAGAGATTTGTCCTTAAAAAAGGTTATTGAAGACATTTCGTATACGTTTTGAAGAGATTTGTCCTTAAGAGCTTAATAAATACATTTTATGGAAATAACAGAAGGGGAAAAGGGAGGTTGGTATATATGAAAAAGTTGTTTGTCGATAAAACGATTGAGATTAATGCTCCAGCTGCAAAGGTTTGGGATGCCCTTACCGAGCGGGAATCTACCGATCTATGGGCACAGGAATTCTCAAGCGGCGGACCGAAATTTCATATTGAGTCAACATGGGAGCTGGGCAGCCATGTACTTTGGAAGGGCGAAGACGGCACCGTCATTGTCGAGGGTAATGTAACAGCACTTGAACAGAATAAACTCCTAAGATTTACCGTATTTGATGTTCGGAGCGACGAAAGACCAACTGTAACAGAAGAAGACGGCATCACTTTCCAGTTATCAGTGAAAAATGGCCAAACGACCCTGCACATTTTACAAGGAGATTTTTCCGCAATGACGGATGGAAAGATCTACCGTGATGCCAGTGCAGAAATTTGGGACAAGGTCCTTCCAAAGGTAAAAGAGATTGCGGAAGGAAGCTAGGGATATACAAATTCCTAGCTTTTTCTAATTAACGGATCTGATGTTATGGTAAAATTTTATTAAAAAAGGAGAAATTCAAATGTTCATAATCGACCTTCATTGTGATGCCTTACTGAAGCTGCAAGAGGCCAAAGGCACACTAAGTTTTGCGGATGCAAACGAATTAGAGACCAACAAAGCACGTTTACATAAAGGGCAGGTCAAGGTGCAATGTTTTGCGATATTTATTGAGCCGGATATTCCGTCTGATCAAAAGTTCCAAGTGGCTTTAGAGCAAGTAGATTATTTTTACAAGGAAGTGCTTGGCAAAAACCCTGATATGGTGCATTTGAAAAATTGGTCGGATTTTGACCGGCTTAAAATAGGTCAGATTGGCGCGATGCTGACGCTTGAAGGAGTGGATGCAATCGGCAATGATTTGACTAAGCTCCGGATTCTGTACCAGCTCGGTGTGCGTTCGGTGGGACTGACATGGAATAATGCCAATCTTGCGGCGGATGGTGCCGGGGAGCCGCGCGGCGGAGGGCTTACTCTGTTTGGAAAGGAAATAGTTGAATTTAATAATGAGCATCAAATCCTTACTGACGTTTCCCATTTAAGTGACAGAGGGATTTGGGAAGTCATTGAATTAGCTAAATATCCTATTGCGAGCCACTCGAATGCCAGGGCGCACTGCCATCATCCCCGGAATTTAACGGATGAACAGGCGGTTGCGATGTTTCAAAAAGGCGGTGTCATACACGTTGTCTATAATCCGCCATTTATCAATGAAAACGGAGCAGCCGGGATTTCCGACCTTGTGCGGCATATTGATCATTTTTGCGGATTGGGCGGTGTGAAGCAAATTGGTTTGGGCTCTGATTTCGATGGGATTTCAACCTTTATTACGAATTTAGAGGATGCTTCAAAGAGCCAGAATTTGATTAATGAACTGCTTAAGCATTTTAAAGAGGAAGAGGTCAGGGGATTCGCCTATCAAAACTTTTTAGACCACCGCCCTGGATTTGGGCGAGTGTAGTTAAGGAAAAAGTAATAACGGTCAAAAACAAATCCAATCCAGCGAAGAAAACTCTGTGCACTCTTGAAATAGATTGGAGCTAATTGTATTTTTATAAATTAAACAATCACTATGGAGTATTTAACAGGATTGAAGCAACAGAAAAGAATTAAAGTACTCCCCTAGTAAAATAAACTATAATAGACCTTATTAAGATAGCTGTAGGAGTGAGGAATTAGGTGTATTTAACTATAGAAGAAACAGCAGAATATCTATCGATACCAGAAGAAACAGTCAAAAAACTGATTCAGGAAAAGAAAATCCGTGCCCTCTATGATGGTAACGAGTACTTAATATATAAAGAACAATTCAACACCCACCTTAAACAATTGGAGAAATACAGGCAATTGGTTGAAGAAATCTTAAATGAACCCATTCCTGAAGACCTCGACATTAAAGACGAAGATTAAGGTGGTGTCAAGCATCATTCATTTAAGTGTCCACCCCGGGTGGACAAAATGGCGAAAATGTCTTTTGGTGGTGCCTGACACCCACACCAAAAAGTCGAAGACTAATAGATGTTCATTTTGGGGGTAGTAAAATGAATAATATTATTTTAAAGCGAGTCTACGATCCATATGATGAATCGGATGGAAGCAGGATTTTGATTGACCGGTTGTGGCCGAGGGGGATATCCAAGGAGGGTGCAAGACTGACAGGATGGTTTAAAGAGGTGGCCCCGAGCAATGAGCTGCGCAAATGGTTTTGTCATAAGCCCGAGCTGTTTGAGGAATTTCGGACGAGATACCTTGATGAGCTCCGTACTGATGAGCAAAAGCTTCAACTGATTCAGCAGATTTTGGACTTGGCTGAAAAGGGAAATGTCACCCTCCTTTATGGGGCAAAAGACCCGGTGTATAACCATGCCAACATATTACTCGAAGAACTTTTAAATTAAAAATTAAGAGCAGCGGCCCGAGTGAAACACCCCGTAAATGTTAGTTTGGTGTCTAACATTTACGGGGCAGTTCAAAAGACCCGCTGCTCTTAATTTTTTAACTCCTCCGAAAGCGCCCCATCACTTCTAGAGTTTGTGTGATATTGACAAAGGCATTCGAATCAATCTTTTTAATCGTGTGCTTCGTTTCATTTAACTCGAATTTCGTGATAACTGTCGTTAAGACCTTTTTCGGCTTATGGGTGTAAGCACCTTCGGCATCTGTCACCGTCACTCCTCTTGAATGCAACCGGATTAATGCATCAGACAACTCATGATATTTTTCCGTCACAATCGTCAGGGTTAATTTATTATGAGTTGTGTAGACCATATCGACAGCACGCCCGGCTACATAAATGGCAATAATGGTATAAAGGGTGATATTCAAGTCGAATATCAGTCCGGATAAGATGACCACTAACAAATTCATACAGGTGTTTAAAAAGCCGACTTGGTAGTTTTTCTTTTTAGCAACAATCAGACTGATAATATCGGTTCCACCGGTCGACCCGCCGAAGCGAATTAAAACTCCCACTGCCAGTCCATAAATCGCCCCGCCGATGATGGAGGAAAGAAGAATGTCGGGACTGATCGCATGGATAGGAATAAACTTCATGCTGACTGAAAGAACGGTAACAGCATAAATCGTCAGCAGGATAAATCTTTTCCCTAAATTTTTCAAGCCTAAAATAAACAATGGAATGTTAATGAAATAAACAATCCAGCCTGTATTGACGTGGATAAAATGGTGAATAAAAAAAGCAATCCCCGTCACGCCCCCGGATGTTAACTTATGCGGGATGAGAAATGTATTAAAAGAAAATCCAAACAGCATCGCGCAAAGGCCAATGACAATCACCTGATAAAACAATCGAAACAATTTAAACACCTCTAAGAAGAATAATCAAATTTCTGCCGTTATTTATTATACCTTCCCTATAGTTTGAATCAATAGAAATATGATAATGTAAAAATATTTACACAAATGAAAAACGCCCAAATTAATTAGGCGTTTTGGATTCTTTATATGACATATAGGAAAACAGACAAGAAATGTGTTAAACTTCCGAGCAAAATGAAAATATGAAAGATTTCATGAAAGCCCAAATGCTTGAACTTCAAAAACTTCGGCTTGGCACCGTAAATGAAGCCGCCAATTGTGTAAAATACTCCTCCGAGCACCAATAAGAATAAACCAATCGGATTCAAACTTCCCGCAAGCGGCGAGAAAACAAATACAACCATCCAGCCCATTCCGATGTACAAGGCGGTTGAAATCCAACGCGGGCAATGAAACCAAACCATCTTAAACACAACGCCGCTGATGGCAACACCCGAAATAATCGAGAATAAAATCGCTCCTGTTTTGCCGCTTAAACTTATAAAGCAAAAAGGTGTGTAGGTTCCGGCAATTAACACAAAAATCATCGAATGGTCGAGGCGCCTTAGAAAGGCAATTACCTTATCCTTCGCTATGACCATGTGGTAGGTTGCAGATGCAGAATAAAGCAGGATCATGCTGACGCCAAAAATAATGACAGCTGTAATTGCAAGCGGTGTTGGTGTTGTCATCGAGGCTTTGATAACCATCGCAAGCAATCCGACAAATGATAAAAGAGCACCGGCTAAATGTGTAAGTCCATTGATTGGTTCCCGTATGTAGCTGTTCATTAAAATACCTCCATCACAACATGTAGTTTTAATAACTACATATAATGATACAGATATGCCGCTGTCTAGTCAATATTTAAACCAAGCGTTATAATAAAAAATATCAAGTAAATGAACGGGGTTTTTTCTATGGAAAATATCAATGTAATAATTGATCAGCTAAATTTAAACACTAGATTGGAATTAGATGATATACCGAACATCGATTTATACATGGACCAAGTCATTCAATTATTTGAAAATAAGTTTGCGGAAACGAAGCGGAATGATGAAGAGAAGGTTTTAACCAAAACGATGATTAATAATTATGCAAAGGGAAAACTGATTTTTCCGATTAAAAATAAAAAATACACAAGGGAGCACTTGATTTTGATCAGCTTGATCTATCAGCTTAAAGGTGCATTATCCATCAATGATATTAAAGTAACCCTTGACGGCATCAATCACAAAATCATGAAAAAGGGGATCGATTTAGATTCCTATTATAACAGCTATCTAAACCTCTCAAGCAAAAATGTTGAAGATTTTTTAAAGGACATTGAAGCAAGAGTTACGGATGTAAATGAAGAAATCCAGGAGGAGAATTCTCACTTTCTCGAACAGGTGCTGATGATATCTTCGCTTATACATATGAGCAATTTATACCGCCGCGTTGCCGAAAAGCTGGTCGATGGGCTCCCTATAGAAAAAGAAGGTAAGCGTCAAAAATAATCTTTGACGCTTTTTTGTTGAAATAAATACTTTTTGGCAAAATGGGGGGAAATCCTTTTGGAAAAAAAGGAGGAATTTCTCTGAATAAAACTTCAGAAGTATTTAGTTTAATGGTTTCGAATATTTTGTTAATCAAGAAGCTTAAAATGAAAACCCTTCCATTCTAGAGCGTGGAAGGGCATTGAGTTTCTTCATTTCTGGGTGGTTGTTCAGTTTTTCACAATTTAGTTTAAAGAAAAACTAAATGATGAGTCCTGCAATGAGCAGGGCGACAGGGAAAACGCTTACGAAAATGATTCGCGACAAACTGACCTGGCCATATAGCACTACGGTGCCGATTTGATCGTCCCATGTGGATTTACCATGTTTTTTAAGATCAGAAAAAGAAAAACAAAAGCAAATGAAATTAATGATTGGAATCCCAAAACCCATTCCTGCAGCCGTGACAAAGATAGCGCGTTTAAGTGCGGTAAGAAAATCAATCTTCTCGCCATCCACGGTTCTAAGCCTTGTATTTAAGATGGCTTTACCTGCCGTATTTCCGAAGATTGAAAGAATGACAGCCTCAACCAGAATATAAAGAATGAGGCAAAGGATAAAAATAAAAACTTCTGATGATTCCAAAATAAAAGTTGGAGAGAAAATCGAAACAAGTGTAATGATAAATAGTGAAAATAACGAAAGGTCAAAAAGTCTTGCCAGATACCGGACAAATGGTCTTCCGTTTGGATAGGTATCCTTTTTAGCTTCCTCCCACTCGCCGGCTATATTTTGGGGAGTTTGCTCTAAGATGCTATCTTTAGGGATTGCCTCGGGAAATAGGTCAAGTGTTTGAGCCATTTGCCAGCATTCCATATCCTTATTCCAAATATATGTTTCCGCAGTTAATATTTTCTGTTCAAATAATTTATTCAGTTCAAACAATCCAACAGGGCCTTCTTGTTGATGGTCTCGAATATAAAACCAAACATTTCCTTCCGGTAGTTCCATTTTATCGCCTCCTCAACTAGGTAAATTATACCACTCTGAAAAATAGGTGTTTTTTATTACAATCGGCAAAATTTGAAAATTTTTTGACAGTTTGCATAACTGGGATAATTTTTTGAAAATAATCCATACTAACAGATGTTCGGAGGTGGAATCATTGGAACAAAAGGATTTTCAAAAAATTTATGAAGAATATAGACAGCAAGGTGAGCAGCAGGCTCAAAGAGATGCTTCACAAAGTATCCCTGACGGTAAAGAAGAGTTTGTCGCAGTAAAGAAAAATGATGATGGCGATATTATTGCCTTTAAAACAAATACGGGACGGGAACTGGATTACATAACGGCCTTAACGGAGGCAAAATCCGGCAAGATTGCTCATATTGACGTCTTTCATAAATATGGAAGAGACATAATTCGCAGTGAACCGGACGGTATTAAGGAAAATAATCTCGACCAGCTGCCTGAATTTTAACAATCAAAGCTTTACTCCAAATTTGCGGTAAAGCTTTTCTTTTGGAGGATTTTTTCAGTGTTGTTAAAAAAGCCTTTGAAGGACCACTCCTATTTTTAGAAATCGAACTAAAAAATGGCGTCTCATTCAGGCATTTGTATTATAGCGATAAGAATACTTTTGACCACCTTGCATACGGGAATAGCAAACTTAAGGAAATGATAAGGAAGGAAATAGGGCAATAATAAATGAGTCTGGCAGGGCTGCCAGACTCATTTGTTTGCTAGTTCATACTGTTTAATTTTATCTTCGCAGTTTAAGGTAACGCTGATTTCATCCCAGCCGTTGAGGAGCATTTCCTTTGGATATGGGGAGATGTCAAAATGAAATTCAAAGCCCTCGCTATCATAAACGACTTGATTCTCTAAGTTCATGGTCAACGTGTACCCCTTGGACGATTCTGCTTTATTGATAATCGTTTGTACATCTGCTTCCTTCGCCTGAATGACAAGAATGCCATTTTTCAAACAATTATTTTTAAAAATATCTGCATAACTGGGTGCAATAATTACTTTAAAACCAAAATCCTGAATAGCCCACGGTGCATGCTCGCGTGAGGAGCCGCAGCCAAAGTTTTCTCCGGCAACTAAAATGGAGGCACCCTGGTATTTTTGGTCATTCAACGGAAAATCCGACTGAGGATTGCCGTTGTCATCAAAGCGCCAATTATAAAACAGGAATTGCCCGAATCCGCTTCGTTCAATTCGCTTTAAAAATTGTTTCGGAATTATTTGGTCCGTGTCAACGTTTGTCCGGTTTAAAGGGCAGACTAGCCCTTGATGAATACGCAGCGGTTCCATAATTAGATTACCTCCTGGGCAGTGAACTTTCGGACGTCGACAAAATGACCGGCAACAGCAGCGGCCGCAGCCATTTCCGGGCTGACAAGATGGGTCCTGGCGCCTTTTCCCTGCCGTCCTTCGAAGTTGCGGTTTGATGTAGAGGCACAGCGCTCTCCCGATGGGATGATATCGTCATTCATCCCAAGGCACATACTGCAGCCGGCATCACGCCATTCGAAGCCTGCTTCTTTAAAAATGGTGTCGAGGCCTTCTTTTTCTGCCGCCAGCTTGATGCTGAACGAACCCGGAACGACAATCGCTTTGACGGAAGGGTTGACTTTTCTGCCGAGGATTACTTTTGCGGCCTTGCGAAGGTCGCTTAACCGCGAATTGGTACAGGAACCAATGAATACATGGTCAATGTTTACATTGGAGATTGGTTCCCCAGCTTCGAGTCCCATGTATTCTAGAGCCCGTTTGATTTCATCCTGCTCGCTCGGTCTGTCAGTGCTGTCCGGGCTGGGAATGTTGGCAGTAACCGGGATGCACATTCCCGGATTGGTTCCCCATGTTACTTGCGGCTCGACTTCTTCCGCGTCTATTTCAACTGTGGCATCGTAGGCAGCGCCTTCGTCGGTGGCTAAGGCTTTCCATCGGACAACTGCTTCATCGAATGCTTCGCCTTGCGGGACATAGCGGCGGCCTTTCAAGTATTCGAATGTGGTTTCGTCAGGGGTGATGAGTCCTGCCCTTGCGCCCGCTTCAATTGACATGTTGCAAACCGTCATCCGTTCTTCCATCGACATTGCGCGAATCGCTTCACCTGTGTATTCCATCACATAGCCGGTTCCAAACTGGACGCCAAATTTCCCGATAATCGCAAGAATTAAATCTTTGGCGGTGACCCCGGTTCCAAGTTTTCCATTTATTTTTACATTTAATGTTTTGGGGGGTGCCTGCCAAAGGGTTTGTGTGGCCAGGACATGTTCAACCTCGCTCGTCCCGATGCCAAAAGCGAGGGCGCCAAAAGCTCCGTGTGTGGAGGTGTGGCTGTCGCCGCAGACAATGGTTTTTCCAGGCTGGGTCAGGCCGAGCTCTGGACCGATTACATGGACAATTCCGTTATCCGGATGGTGTATGTCTGCCAACGGTACGCCAAATTCTTCGCAATTCTTCTGCAGTGTATCAATTTGTTTTTTTGAAGTAGGGTCATTGATGAAAAGCCGCTGGCGGGTTGGAACATTATGGTCCATCGTCGCAAAAGTAAGATCCGGGCGGCGGACTTTGCGTTCGTTCATTCGTAAGCCCTCAAATGCTTGAGGAGAGGTCACTTCGTGAATGAGATGTAAATCAATGTACAGTAAATCCGGTTTCCCTTCTTCTCGATGCACCACATGATGCTCCCAAATTTTTTGAATAATATTTTTTGGTATCTGCATAGCTTCCTTCCTCACATTAATAGATTTCTTTTTATTGATTCAGAGGTGAGTGGTTTGCCAATTGCGGATAACCTGCTGCAATTGGCGGATAACACTGTCCGATTTGCGAGTAGCACTGCCCAATTTGCGGATAGCACACTCCAACTTGCTGAAAAAAACCTCTGACTTTAGGCTAAGCCGCCAGACACTCTCAATCCAGCG
>CAYNUT010000006.1:54317-67277 GCA_964400595.1 uncultured Neobacillus sp.
CAACCAAACTTTTTTAAAAATAAAAGCTGGCGATACATCTTGATGGAATCTGAGATTTGATATAATCCACAATTAATTTTGTCATTTCCGCTGTTCCGACTTTGCGGCCGTCTGCAACATGCAGGTCGGCGGTATGGAAGCCGGCATCTAAGATCGATTGAACCGCATCTTCCATCACTTTTGCCTCGTCATGCAGCTCAAAGGAATATCTAAGCATTAATGCAGCGGATAAAATCATTGCAACTGGATTGGCTACACCTTTTCCGGCGATGTCCGGTGCAGAACCGTGAACCGGCTCGTAAAGACCGACACCATCTTCATTCAAGCTGGCGGAAGGAAGCATGCCAAGCGATCCAGTTAAAACTGATGCCTCATCACTTAAAATATCCCCGAACATGTTCTCGGTCACGATGACATCAAAGTGGGTTGGGTTCGTGATCAGTTTCATTGCTGCCGCATCGACCAAAACATGTTCAACGGCCACATCGGGATAGTGAGTCTTTTTCTCTTCGACAACCTCGCGCCAAACCTTGCTGGATTCGAGCACATTTGCTTTATCAACAGAGGTCAGGCGTCCGCGGCGGCCTTGCGCTGCCTGAAAAGCTTTATCTACAATTCTCTCAATCTCATGACGGGTGTAGGCAAGTGTATCGACCACCACCTGGCCATTTTCCCGCCGCTCGCTTGGTGAACCAAAATAAATTCCGCCGGTTAATTCACGGACAATAAGGAGGTCGCTGCCTAAAACCACTTCTTCCTTTAATGGTGAAACATGGAGCAGATTTTTGAAGCCCTTAATCGGCCTTAAATTGGCATATAAATCAAGCGCCTTCCGAATTCCAAGCAGACCACGTTCAGGCCGCAAATGGGATGGATTGTTATCCCATTTTGGACCGCCTACTGCTCCGAGTAATACGGCATCCGCCTGCTTGCAGGCATCAACAGTCGTTTCCGGAAGAGGAGTGCCGTAAAGGTCAATGGCTGCTCCCCCGATTTCATGGGTCTCAAAGCAAAACTTGTGATTATACTCTTCTGCAATAGCGGTTAATACCTCTTTAGCTGAATCCATAACTTCTTTGCCAATGCCATCACCGGGAAGTAAGACAATACGTTTTTTCATTAGAGCAACCTCCTCATTATTTTTTTTGGAAAGGCTCTGTTAAACTTGCCAATTGATTTCCGCCCCAAGCACTCGCTTTCAGCAGGCGGTCCGGAGCCTCCTTGGTGCTTAACGCGCCTGCGAGGTCTCCCTTGAACCGTTTTTTCCGCAGGAGTCTCCTGGTAACCGTTCCAATCAACAAAGTGCTTTAACATAGCCTTTGGAAGACACCAAAATCTAGAGTGCAGCCGTTTCTTTTACAACGGCTTTTTGATTAAAAAATACTCTATTCACGGCGTTTAAAAACGCTCTTGCGCTTGCTTCCAATACGTCCTGGGCAGAGCCGCGGCCGCTGACGTTTGTTCCGTTCACGGTCATTTTCACATGCACTTCGGCAAGGGCATCACGCCCGCGGCCGACTGAGCTTAGGTTAAAATCAGTTAAATGAATTTCTTCCTTTACCAATGCTTCCAAAGTATTAAACAATGCTTCGACGCTTCCGCTGCCGGTACGCGCCGTTTCTACCCGCAGTCCTTCAGGGGTGGTCAATGCCACAGTTGCTGTCGGCAGGTTCGCGGAACCGTACTGAACCTGGAAGGCGACAAGCTCATATTTTTTTACATCGACTGCTGCCGTTTGGATATCAATTAAAATCGTAAACAAATCTTCATCTGTTACTTCTTTTTTCCGGTCGGTTAATTGTTTAAAAGATTTGAAGGCTTCGTTAATCTTTTCGGCGGATAATTCAAAGCCCATCTGTTCAATTTTGTCCTTGAAGGCATGGCGGCCGGAATGCTTGCCGAGAACGAGATCATTTGACCCGACCCCAACCATCGAAGGGGTAATAATTTCATAGGTTAAAGCATTTTTTAACACGCCGTCCTGATGAATTCCGGATTCATGGGCAAAGGCGTTTTTCCCGACAACAGCTTTATTAGGAGGGACCTTCATCCCGGTAAAACGGCTGACTAAATCGCTGGTGCGTTTAATTTCTTTCAATACAAGATTAGTCGTGTATGGATATTTATCCTTGCGAATATTCAAAGCGACGGCAATTTCCTCTAAAGATGCATTGCCGGCCCGCTCGCCGATGCCGTTAATCGTGCCTTCCACCTGGGTGACGCCGTTTTCGATGGCGGCAAGCGAGTTGGCGACGGCCATGCCCAAGTCATCATGGCAGTGGCAGGACAAAGCGGCTTTATGGATATTCGGGACATTTTCCCTGACGTAGCGGAACATGTGTCCGTATTCTTCGGGTGTTGAGTAGCCGACTGTATCAGGAAGATTGATGACAGTGGCTCCAGCTTCAATAACCTTCGTTATGATTTGAACAAGAAAACCAAGATCCGAGCGGGAGGCATCCTCTGCCGACCATTCCACATGCGGGAATCTTTGCCGCGCATAGGCGACCATGTCAACTGCCGTTTGCAGGACTTCCTCCGATGATTTCATTAATTTGTATTTCATATGGATTGGGGAGGTGGCCAGAAATACATGCAATCTTGGTTCAGCTGCATCTTTTAAGGCGTCCCACGCAATGTCAATGTCCAATTTTGTTGCCCGTGCCAGACCGGTAATCGAGGAGTTTTTAATCGTCCGGGCAATCGCTCTGACCGCTTCAAAATCGCCCTGCGAGGAAGCCGGGAATCCGGCCTCCATAATGTCAACGCCAAACCGCTCCAGCTGTCTGGCAATTTCCAATTTTTCCAGCTGGTTTAAATTCACGCCAGGGGACTGCTCGCCATCTCTTAATGTCGTATCAAAGATGTTAACGTGAACCATTAACCACCACTTCCTTCTTTTTGCTGACCGGTTTTTTAATAAAAGGCATCAAAGCGCGAAGCTCGCGGCCGACTTTTTCAATCGGATGATTATTTTCAGCCCGGTTGATAGCATTAAACTGAGGACGTTTGGCCTGATTTTCTAAAATCCAGCCTTTAGCAAAGGCCCCTGTTTGAATATCTTTTAAAATTTCTTTCATGCGCTGTTTCGTATCTGCATCGATCACTCGCGGCCCGGAAACGAAATCCCCCCACTGTGCTGTATCCGAAATGGAGTAGCGCATGTTGGCCAAACCGCCTTCATATAAAAGGTCAACGATTAATTTCAATTCATGCAGGCACTCGAAGTAGGCAACTTCCGGCTGATAACCTGCTTCAGTTAACGTTTCGAAGCCTGCCTTGATAAGGCTGGTCACACCCCCGCAAAGTACAGCCTGTTCGCCGAATAAATCTGTTTCTGTTTCTTCCTGGAACGTGGTTTCAAGCACACCTGCACGGGCGGAGCCAATTCCTTTGGCATAAGCCAGCGCCAGATCTGATGCTGAACCCGTATAATCCTGGTAAACCGCATATAAGGCAGGAACTCCGGCACCCTCTGTGTAAGTGCGGCGGACCAAATGGCCTGGGCCTTTCGGCGCAACCAAGAATACATCGACATCGGCAGGAGGCTCGATTTGGCTGAAATGAATATTGAAGCCATGAGCAAAAACTAAGGCATTGCCAGGTTCCAAATTTGGTTTAATGCTTTCTTCATAAACCTTGGGCTGCATTTCGTCAGGAAGGAGGACCATGACCACGTCAGCAGCAGCCGTTGCTTCAGCAACCGAGCGAACCTCAACGCCGTCTTCAACCGCTTTATCCCAGGACTTTCCGCCGCGAAGGCCGACAACCACATCAAAGCCGCTTTCCTTTAAGTTTAGTGCGTGGGCGTGACCCTGTGAGCCATAGCCGATGACCGCGATTTTTTTTCCTTGTAAAACTTCCTCTTGAATATCTCCGTTATATAGTACCTTTACCATTCTTCATCATCCTTTCAGAAAAATTAGTTATTTTAATAGAGAGTACGCTGCTAGTTCATTAACCTGCGGCTGATGCCCTCGTAAAAATGCAGTCAGTCCCGTTCTGGCAATTTCTTTAATGCCGTAAGGTCGGAGCAGTTCAATCAGGGCGTCGATTTTATCAGGGCGGCCGGTAATCTGCACGGCCAGGCTGTCTTTGCTGACGTCTATAATCAAGGCGCGGAACGGATCAATGATGCCATTGATTTCACTGCGGAGCTGCGAGCTGCTGGCCACCTTGATTAAGGCAAGCTCCCTGACCACAATCGCCTTATCGGTAATATCGGAAACTTTTAACACATCAATTTGCTTGTTTAATTGTTTCGTCACTTGTTCAAGACGCTGTTCATCCTCGACCTCTACGACGAGTGTCATTTTCGATACTCCATCTGTTTCGGCGGGGCCGACAGAAATACTGGCAATATTGAACTGGCGCCTTTGCAGAAGTCCTGTGACCCGATTTAGGACACCACTGCGGTCTTGAACAGTTAAAGTGATGATTCTTTTCATTGTGGTTTCACCCCAATCATTTCATGATGCCCTTTTCCAGGAGCAATCATTGGAAAAACTTTTTCTTGCTGCAGCACGCAGCAATCAATTAAAACAGGACCATCGTAAGCAAATACTTCTGGTAGAGCCGCGATCAGGTCTTCCTGATTGTCGAGCTTCATCCCCCGGATTCCGTAGCTTTCAGCTAGTTTTACGAAATCCGGCTGCGTATGAAGAATCGATTCGGAAATCCGGTTCTCGTGTAATAGTTCCTGCCATTGGCGGACCATTCCAAGTGCGCCGTTATTGACGATGATGATTTTTACTGGCAGGTTTCTCTCGTAAATTACGGATAACTCCTGGAGTGTCATTTGGAAACCGCCGTCGCCGACAATCGCGACGACTGTGCTTTCCGGAGAAGCTATTTGGGCGCCGATTGCAGCAGGGAAACCGAAGCCCATTGTTCCAAGTCCGCCTGAAGTGATCCAGCGATGCGGTTTATTAAAACGGTAATACTGGGCCGCCCACATTTGATGCTGACCGACGTCTGTTGCCACAATCGCATCACCTTTTGTTACTTTATGCACGGCTTCAATTACCCATTGCGGCACCATTCCTTCAGGACTATGTTTATACCAAAGCGGGAATTCCCGTTTATAAGATTCAAGTTTTTCCAGCCATCCATCGTGTGCGGACGATTCTGCTGTCAGATCAAGTAATTCAACGAGTGCTTCCTTTGCATCCCCGACAATCGGAATTTGTGTTGGGACATTTTTGCCGATTTCAGCCGGGTCGACATCGATGTGTGCGACTTTGGCATGCGGGGCAAAGTGCTTAAGGTTTCCTGTTAAACGGTCATCAAAGCGGGCTCCGAAGTTGATTAATAAATCACATTCGTATAAAGCCATATTGGCGGCGTAAGTACCGTGCATTCCGCCCATTCCAAGGGAGAGCGGACTGTCACCAGGAAATGTTCCGAGGCCGAGCAGGGTGTTGACTACCGGAAGCTTATGCTTTTCTGCAAAAGCGGTTAATTCCTGTGATGCCTTGCTGTGAAGAACGCCGGCACCTGCAAGCACCACAGGCTTTTTCGCTTTTGGAAGGGCATCGGCGAGCTTTTTGATTTGCAATGGATTTGGCTTGATGGTCGGCTGGTAGCCAGGTAAATGAATGTCGGCCTCTTCCGGTTCTACAGATAAAATTTGGGCAGATATATCTTTAGGAATATCGACTAAGACAGGCCCCGGCCTTCCGGTAGAAGCAATATGGAAAGCTTCCTTCACGATTCTCGGCAGGTCTTCGATAGACTGGACCTGGTAATTGTGTTTGGTGATCGGTGTGGTGATCGCCATAACATCGGCTTCCTGAAAGGCATCTGTTCCGATGACGGTACGCGCTACCTGCCCGGTAAATATTACGAGCGGAAGGGAATCCATCATCGCGTCTGTAATTCCTGTGACCAAGTTCGTTGCACCCGGACCGGAAGTGGCAATGACGACTCCAGGTCTTCCTGTAATTCGGGCATATCCTTCGGCAGCATGGATCATTCCCTGCTCGTGGCGGAAGAGGATGTGGCGGATGGAGCCGCTTGCCCGGTAAATGGCGTCATAAATCGGCAGCACGGCACCTCCCGGATACCCAAATATTGTGTCAGCACCTTCTTTCATCAATAAATCAATTAGAAGGTCTGCACCTGTTTTTGGTGCGGTACTGGTCTGGAATTCCAGCTTTGCTTCTGCTTTCACGTCGATTTTCCCTCCTTGTGGGTTTTTGAATATTTTAAAAACTCAGCGTGTGGCTGTGTCTTGGAAAAATAACTTTTGGTGAAGGAGACAACTTTTATAAAATTTATATATTTGTAGAAAGAAGCCAGATTTTTATAGAATAAGTCCTCAAATTTGTAGAATAAGTCCTCAAATTCGTAGAATGTAGCTTATTTTTTGTAGAATAAGTCCTTAAATTTGTAGATTGTGCCTTCATTTTTGTAGAATTACCCACTAAAATTGTAGAAGCACCTCCTTAGTTCCCCAAACAAACTAAAAAAGGCCATTTCTCCACGAATAGACTGCAGTTAAGAACATCAAAAGCAGAATAATCGGGGAGAAAAGGCCTTTCATTTTCTCGGTACCACCCGGTTTCACAGCATCCTTACGAATACTGCCTTATGAAGCGACGACTAAGTAAAAATACGCTTCTTTTTGTAACAGGTGTCCACTTTGAGAGAACACCCGGCTAAGCCTACTGAGCTGGGGCGCAGCCGTTCAGAATAGCACTCAGGGATGATGTCGGAATAAGTTGTATTACCGGGCTTTCAGCAACCCCGGCTCTCTGAAAATACAAATTTTTATTCCTTTATTCCCGTCATCGATTTATCTATTCATTTTTCAAAGTTAGTACCTTAACTTCTCTAAAGGAAGGGGAGGGGTACCAGACAATCCCTTAAAAATCTATATTTTCATAACCCCGCCTGTATTGGCGGATGTAACAAGCTTTGCATATTTGGCGAGGTAGCCGGTTTTAATTTTTGGCTCGGGCTTAACCCAAGAGCGGCGCCGCGAGGTCAATTCGTCCTCGTCGACAAGAAGTTCAATAGAACGAGCCTCAAGATCGATTAAGATTTTGTCGCCATTCTCAACAAATGCAATCGGACCCCCTTCAGCAGCTTCCGGAGAAATATGGCCGACGGAGATGCCGCGGCTCGCGCCGGAGAAGCGTCCATCTGTGATCAAAGCAACTTCTTTATCCAATCCTCGCCCGGCAATTGCAGAAGTTGGAGCGAGCATTTCCGGCATTCCAGGTCCGCCCTTGGGGCCTTCATAGCGGATGACAACAACGTGGCCGCTCTTGACCGTGCCATTATTGATGTTTTCCTGCGCCTCGTCCTGGGATTCAAACACAATCGCTTCACCAAGGAATGTTTTAATCGAAGGGTTAACCGCCCCAACCTTGATGACGCCGCCATCTGGAGCCAGGCTGCCGTACAGGATGGACAGGCCGCCAACCGGGCTGTACGGATTTTCTTTTGGCCGGATAACTTTGTCATCAAGAATTGTTGCATCCTTCACATTTTCTGCTATTGTTTTCCCAGTGATGGTTAGACAATTCTTGTTGATGACACCTTCAATGGAGCAAAGCTCATTTAAAATAGCACTGACCCCGCCCGCACGATGGATGTCCTCCATCGAATAGTCGGAAGCCGGCATGATTTTTGCCAGATAAGGTGTTTTTTCAGCAATTTTATTAATATCGCGTAAATCGTAGGTAATTCCGGCTTCATGGGCGATAGCTAATGTATGTAAAACCGTATTAGTAGAGCCGCCCATGGCCATATCGAGGGCAAAAGCATTATCAAATGCTTCTCTTGTCATCATATCGCGCGGGCGAATATCGTTTTTCACTAATTCCATCAGATGCCTTGCCGCCTGTCGGATGAGTTCATGCCTTTCCACAGAAGTGGCAACGATTGTTCCGTTACCCGGCACCGTCATCCCTAACACTTCCATCAGACAGTTCATGGAGTTCGCTGTAAACATTCCGGAACAGGATCCGCAGGAAGGGCAGGCATTTGTTTCGATATCAAGCAGCTCCTGCTGGGTCATCGAACCTTTGTGGTAAGCACCTACACCCTCAAACACAGAGGTGAGGGACAGGCTTTTTCCGGAAGCGGAAACGCCGGCTTCCATCGGGCCGCCCGAGACAAAGACAGAGGGGACGTTGGTTCTTGCGGCTGCCATTAACATTCCCGGTGTGATTTTATCGCAGTTCGGAATGTAAAAAACTCCGTCAAACCAATGGGCATTAATAACGGTTTCGGCACTGTCGGCAATAATTTCGCGGCTTGGAAGCGAATAGCGCATACCGATATGCCCCATGGCAATTCCGTCATCTACACCAATCGTATTGAATTCAAACGGGATGCCGCCCGCTTCGCGGATGGCTTCCTTCACAATCTCACCGAAATGATTAAGGTGTTTATGGCCGGGGATAATGTCAATATACGAGTTGCAGACGCCGATAAACGGCTTTTCCAGGTCACTCGTTTTTACCCCGGTTGCGTATAAGAGGCTGCGGTGGGGTGCGCGGTCAATCCCCTTTTTAATCATGTCGCTTCGCATACTTACTATCTCCTAACTGACAATGGCCTGGTTTGATTCTGCTGGGTAACAAGCCACACCATCGGTTGTAACGATTCGTCTGAATTCCTCTAACAGCTGTTTGGTCACTTCGCCCGGCTTTCCGCCGCTGATCACGCGGCCATCCACTTCAATAACGGCAATTACCTCAACTGCTGTTCCGGTTAAGAACACTTCATCAGCGACATAAACATCGTGTCTTGTGAAAGGCGATTCTCTTACTTCAAAACCTTTGGCTCTTGCGACATCAATGATGGCATTCCGTGTAATTCCTTCTAATGCTCCTAAATAGACAGGAGGTGTATAGATAACGCCTTTTTTTACGATAAAAATATTATCAGCCGAGCCTTCCGTTACATAGCCTTGATCATTCAGCATTAAGGCTTCCTGCACGCCTGCTTGATTGGCTTCAAGTTTTACCAGGATATTATTTAAATAGTTTAGTGATTTTATTTGCGGACTTAATACATCCGGACGGTTTCTTCTGCTTGCAACAGAAGCAATTTTAATGCCGCGCTCGTAAAATTCCTTCGGATAAAGAGCTAATTGCTCGGCAATGATGATGACATTTGGGTTAGAGCAGGAAGAAGGGTCCAGTCCGAGATTTCCTTTTCCGCGGGAAACAACGACGCGGATATAAGCACTCTCCAGCTCGTTTTTTCTAACTGTTTCTACGATTAGCTGAGTCATTTCCTCCTGTGTGTATGGAATCTTCAGCATAATGGATTGTGCTGATTCGTATAGTCGTTTCAGGTGAGCATCAAGTCTGAAGACGTTCCCGCTGTATACGCGGATGCCTTCAAACACACCGTCGCCGTATAAAAAACCATGATCATAAACTGAAATGACAGCATCCTCTTTCTTCACGAATTCGCCGCCAAGGAAAATCCATTGACTTCCCAACTTAACCACTCCTTTTAGTGATAAACCGCTTTAAATGAATAAACAATAGCGGAAAAAGAAATGCCCTGCCCTACCCCTGATTTGGAGGGGATAAACAAAGGCTCCTATGGGTAATAAATTCTTATTGA
This sequence comes from uncultured Neobacillus sp., assembly GCA_964400595.1. Taxonomy (GTDB): domain Bacteria; phylum Bacillota; class Bacilli; order Bacillales; family Cytobacillaceae; genus Neobacillus. The sequence goes on from CAYNUT010000006.1 coordinate 63,909, forward strand.
CGATAATCATACAACCAATTGAAAACATGGTCAACACAAAAATCTGATAATTCAAATTAGTCAAAATAATTGGTAGCGTTTACATACTTGTCATAGAAAGGATAAGGGAGGAATAAAAAAATTATGAAAATTTTTTTGGAGAGGCAAAACGAGGTGGGAGGAGGAGATTTTCCTCATAAAAATGAAGGATTGATGCAAATCCATTTTTTATATTTTTTCTCTATTAAACTATCCGTGAATAAATATTCTAATCATTTTTTAATTATCGCAATTTAGAAAGATATTCATATATTTCGATAAGGCTTTTAAATCCTTTTGCTTCTGCTTCTTTTAAATAGTGGCTCCAAATTTTCGCCGTCAGTATTGCATCGCCCAAGGCGTGGTGCCGGTTACATACCTCGATTGCGCATTCCCTGCATACCTCCTCAAGGGGCAATGATTTGACGGACGGGTTGGATAAGCGGATTAAGAAGGATGTATCAATGATTCGATGTTCAAATTTTGTCTTCAGCAAATCCCAAGTCATTTTTTTCATAAAGGACTCCTCATGCTTGGAGTGATGGGCGACGAGAATATCGCTGCCGATAAATTTGAAAAAATCTAGTAAAACTTCCGATGCAGGGGGAGCACATTGTAATTCTTCACCCCTGATATTGGTTAATGCCGAGATTTCTTCAGGCAGGGAGAGATCAGATTTTATCAGGGAATAAAATGTCTCGTGATCTCCAATTTTCTGCCCTGTCATTTTAATAGCACCGATGGAAATGACTCTATGCCCTTTGTCCGGGAAAAAACCGGTTGTTTCCAGGTCGAACACAACGGTCTTTAATGCGTGAAGAGGAATATCCAAGTCCTTATTCTTTTTGACTTCTTTTTGCAGTTCTCTTATAAAAGCCATACGCTGGGCTGTGGGAGGACCTTGGATACCGGCATAAATATTCGAATTGAGTTTTCCGGAAATTTGCCTGAAGAATTGGATCATTTCATTCATTCCCATCAGAATCTTCCTTTTCTAGTAATTTTCTAACGTAAGAGAACAGGGTTGCTCCATGTTTAATAATCTCCCTTACTTCTTTTGTCTCTTCTTTTGATAAGTGGTTGATTGGTAAATAATGCCCTGAATCATAATCTGTTTGGAGGCAATGGGAAAGACGGTAATTTACTAGTTTAAGAAACTGCTCTTTTACAATTGCTTTACCTGCAGCAGCAAACCATTTATCAGACAAGTTCTCGATACGGGCGAGAGTTGATGTCTCCAATTTGTTTTCTTTAATCGCTAAAAGGCGGATAGTGTTCACATATGGGAAAAATCCAGCTTCTTTAATGTTTATCGAACCGGAGTGCGGTCCGTGCGTTTCTGTTAAAAGCTGTCCAAGGACGTTTATTCCTTTTTTTTGATGCAAGGTATTACTAAGCGCCTTATTGATCAGTTTCTTTTGATTCGCCGTTTGATAGACATATTTTTTTAACTCGTCCACATAGGAATCCTCACCATAAATGCTTCTCGCATCGAAAAAAATTAATAAATAACGGATGGATTCCCAGGTTGATTCTCTCATCCATCTTGATAATTGCTGCTTCCATTCTGAAAGTGATTTGCACCATTGGGGGTTGCCGGCCATAACGCCGCCGTCACAGTAGGGATAGCCGGCATGGTAAAGCCCCTTTGCTATCTCTTTTCCCAATACTAAAAAATAGGCTTGCACTTCATCACTTTGGTCTTGATAAATGATGCCATGATCTTGGTCGCTCCAAATGGACTGTTCAAAACGCCCTGCACTCCCCATCACAAAAAATGTAAAGGAAGAGGGAAGTGGTCCATATTGAATCGACACTTGTTTTATGGCATTGGCTAATACCAGTTTAGTGATTTCATCATGGAGTTCATTTAGGTTGAAATGATTAAGAGAGACGTTTTTTATATGGAATTCTCTAAACCTTTGGATCTCCGAGTAAAAATCCTGATTCATGTTTATCCACCTCTTTAAAAAAACAACTGGCAGTGGATTCTTACCCACTGCACTTCAAGAAAACAATTTACTGTATCTTTACTTTTTGCTCCGTTTTCAATAATTCAGGATATCCGTAGCTTCCGTGCTCACTTAAATCCAAGCCGATAATCTCCTCTTCCTCCGTGACCCGCAAACCATTCATGGCTTTTTTCATGATGGTAAGCAGGATGAAAGAGGCGATAAAAGCGAAAGCCGCACAGGTGGCGACGCCTAAAGCCTGCACCCCAAGCTGGTGGAAGCCCCCTCCGTAAAATAACCCGGGTTTTCCGACAGTTGCCAATTCCTTTGTGGCAAAGAATCCTGTGGATAGGGTTCCCCAAACTCCGGCTGTTCCATGGACGGAAAGTGCAGCAATTGGATCATCAATTTTTCTGTTCTCAATGAAGCGAATGCTGTAAAACACCAGGATTCCTGCGATAAAACCGATGACGGCGGCAGCCCACGTATCAACAAATGCACAGGAGGCTGTAATCGCGACTAACCCTGCGAGCGCCCCGTTTAACATCATCGGAACATCGGCTTTCCCCAAAACCATCCAGGAAATAATCATCGCAGCCACTGTCCCGGCTGCTGCTGCCAAGTTGGTATTGACCGCCACAAATCCAAAGAAAGCTTTATCTACTGATAAGGTGCTGCCGGCGTTAAAGCCAAACCAGCCTACCCATAAAAGCAGGACACTAAGTGCGGTAAACACTTGGTTATGCCCGGCAATGTTATTGGCGGAACCATCTTTATTATATTTACCAATACGGGGTTTTAAGATAATGGTAGCTGCTAAGGCTGCCATTGCCCCGGTTAAATGAACAACGGTCGAACCAGCAAAGTCCTGCTTGCCATGTTTGGCTAACCAGCCGCCGCCCCAAATCCAATGGGCAATGGGAGGATATACAATAACAGAAAACAAGACGGCAAAAACAAGATAAGCACCCAATTTTGCCCGTTCGGCAAAACCCCCAAATGCAATCGTCAAGGAAATTCCGGCAAAGGCTAATTGAAATAAAAAGAAAACCGAGCCTGACAACGGCAGACCGTCTATGTCGTAGCCTGAATAAAAGAAGTCGGAAAAGCCAATCAGCGGATTTCCTTTGCCGAAAATTAATCCGTATCCGACTGTCCAAAATACAATGGAAGCAATGCCAAAAGTAAGAATCGTTTTTCCGGCAATATGCCCGGCATTTTTCATTCGTGTTGATCCTGTTTCAAGGAGGATGAAACCCCCAATCATCAAAATGACGAGAACAGCAGCAATCATAACCCACAAGCTATTCATTAAAAACAAAGTATCCATGTTTCCTCCCCTTTCTAATTATGTTAATTTTCTTAACATTCGGTGTAGTTGTATTGTTACATTTATAAA
>CAYNUT010000007.1:0-33395 GCA_964400595.1 uncultured Neobacillus sp.
TAGAGCATACGCCTTCTAAGCGTACGGTCGGGAGTTCGAATCTCTCCTGGGACGCCATACTACATACCAGATTAATTTACTCACCTGTTGCAGGTGAGTTTTTTTTGTTCTAAATTTATGTTACACTTTTTTGCAATTGCAATAAAACAATCTAGCTCTGCGGCTAGGCCACGAGACGCTTCGGTCCTGCCAAGGAAGTCAAAGAACGACTTCGCCGCCAGGCCCTCCAGCGCTGGGCTGACCAAGCCGTTTGTGCTTTTAAATAGGGACGGATCTGTATGAAAAAACGGGAACGCGTTAAAAGAAAAGACAATGTGATCTTCTTTCCCGGAATAGAAAAAAGATTAACAGATAAAGGACTCGAGAGCCTGGAAAATAAAAAATTCAACGAAGCCATCAGCCTATTGGAAGAAGCAAGAGAATTGGACCCGGAAAATGATGAGATTTTAATCGGGCTTGTCCTTGCCTATTTTGAAGCAGCAGCGTTTCAACAAGCGAAAGTTCTCGCGAATGAAATGCTCCATAAAGGGATTGGCGATTATTTTCAAATGGTCGATTTATATTTGACTGTGCTCATCCAGCTCCATGAATATCAGGAAATCGTTGCGACCATCGAGGCGTTATTTGAGGAAAAAGAAATCCCGACGGAAAAGCACGATCATTTTTTAACCATCCTCCAATTCAGCCGCCGGATGGCAGAGAATAAAATGCCCAATGACCAGCAGGAAACAGAGGATGAGCAGCAGCATGAATTAAATCTATTTTCAATAAAAAATCTAAACGAACAAATGCTGCTGATTTCAAGACTGGCTGAGAAAAATATCCGCCCATATGTTCATGAAATAGAAGACTACTTAATGGCAGAAGCGGGCCATCCTTTTTTCAAAACGATCCTGCTTACACTTTTAAAAGAACAGGAAATTGATCGGGAAATTGGAGTAAATAAATTTTCCTATGAAAAACTGGTCAATCCACTAAAACTACCGGAAGCACGATGGCAGCCAAAAATGGTTGAGACCAAGGCTATTTTAGAAAATCGCTTAGAACAAAGCGACCCCATTCTCTTTGAAAATAGCATCGGTTTGGTGGAACGCATTTTTTTCATCAGCTATCCGTTTGAACTTGAGCCGGAAAGTCCCACTGCTTGGGCGGCCGCTTTTCATATTCTGGCACAGGAATATTTTGGTGTTGAGACGGAAATACAGAACATAGCAGAGGAATATGGGATTCAACAGCAGGAAGTCATGCAGGCAATCAAGCAGATTAAGCAAATCGAGAAAATTTCTTACCCTAATCTATAGGCTTCTCTGTTGAAAGAAAACAAACCTATGATATAATGTAGGGGTTGCATTGTGTAAAAATATATCTTTTACATCAAAAAAAGTGGAAAATGTCTTAGTGGACAAGACTTCATTTTCCTGTTTTAAATTCGTTACGAATGAAATGAGAATAGATGTTGGAGGGAAAAAACGTATGACAGCAACATGGGAAAAGTTAGAAGGAAGCCGCGGCGTCCTTACATTTGAAGTAAGTGCGGAAAAAGTAAATGAAGGTTTAGACGCAGCATTCAAAAAGGTTGTAAAACAAATTAATGTTCCAGGTTTCCGTAAAGGAAAAATGCCCCGCTCAATGTTTGAAAAGCGTTTTGGCGTGGAAGCACTTTATCAAGATGCATTAGATTTCATTTTTCCACAAGCGTACTTAAGTGCGATTGATGAAACAGGAATCGAACCAATTGACCAGCCGGAAAATGTGGACTTCGATCTTGACCAAATGGCTAAAGATAAAGATTTCGCTTTTAAAGCTACCGTTCAAGTAAAGCCGGAAGTGAAACTTGGTGAATACAAAGGCCTAGAGGTAGAAGAATTAGATACAACAGTAAGTGATGAAGATGTGGCTAATGAAATTGCAGGATTGCAAACTCGCCACGCAGAGCTTGTTGTCAAAGAAGAAGGCACTGCTGAAAACGGTGATACGGTTGTTATCGACTTCAAAGGCTTTGTTGATGGGGAGGCATTCGAAGGCGGCGAAGCTGAGAACCACTCACTTGAACTTGGTTCTGGCTCATTCATTCCTGGCTTTGAAGAGCATCTTGTAGGTGTGGCAGCAGGCGAATCAAAAGATGTAGAAGTAACATTCCCAGATGAATATCATGCTGCAGAGCTTGCCGGCAAACCTGCGGTATTTAAAGTAACCGTTCATGAAATTAAATCAAAAGAACTACCTGAATTAGATGACGAGTTTGCAAAAGATGTGGACGATGAAGTTGAGACATTAGATGCGTTAAGACAAAAAATCAGAACTCGTTTAGAAGACAGCAAAAAGCATGAAGCAGACCATCATCTTCGTGATACAGCAGTGGAAAAAGCAGCTGCTAATGCAGAAGTGGAAATTCCTGAAGTATTGGTGAAAAACGAAGTAAACCGCATGATTCAAGAATTCGAGCAACGCTTGCAAATGCAAGGAATGAATCTTGATCTTTACTTCCAATTCTCCGGCCAAGATGAAAATGCCCTTCGTGAACAAATGAAGGAAGAAGCCCAAAATCGTGTGAAAGTTAACCTAACACTTGAAGCGATTGCGAAGGCTGAAAACCTTGAAGCAACTGATGAAGATGTGGATGCAGAGCTTGCAAAAATGGCTGAAATGTACAACATGGATGTTAACATGATTAAACAGGCTCTTGGCGGCGTAGAAGGCATCAAAGCAGATCTTCAGCTTAAAAAAGCTGTTGATTTCCTTGTTGAGAATAAGAAATAAATCGAAAAGCAAAAGCAACCGTTCAATGAAGTACAACAGTCGCTGGGACTGGACAATTATTGAACTTCAAAGCCCAAAATTAGGTTGAATAAGAAAAGGCACGATTTTAATCGTGCCTTATTTTATACAATTTTTAAATTACATATTATAATAAGGACAGGGAAACCTTTTTAACATAAAGCAGGAAGAATGGTTTTCAAAGACGAATCATAATTTTAAGTGACTTTTGCAGCATGGTAATGGTTTTGAAGTACATAAGTTTTTCGGGCTGCGGAGTAAACAAATCGATATAAAACATAATCATGTAAGCTTTTTATTTCCAGTCCACTGGCTTTCTGTGTTACAATGCAAAATACATACCTTCGAATGAATAGGATTTACTCGGATTTTGTTTGTGTATTCGCGGAAATTTTTATATGGATATATCACGTTTCAAGGGGTGAAAAGGTTGTTTAAATTTAATGACGAAAAAGGACAATTAAAGTGTTCATTTTGTGGCAAAACCCAAGATCAAGTTCGAAAGTTAGTCGCTGGACCGGGAGTGTATATATGTGACGAGTGCATCGAGCTATGCACCGAAATCGTTGAGGAGGAGCTTGGAACAGAGGAAGAAGTAGAATTTAAAGATGTTCCAAAGCCGAAGGAAATTTGTGAAATCCTTGATGAATATGTCATCGGTCAGGATCAGGCGAAGAAATCGTTATCTGTTGCGGTTTATAACCATTATAAGCGCATCAATTCCAACAGCAAAATTGATGATGTCGAGCTTTCAAAAAGCAATATATGTATGATTGGACCGACAGGAAGCGGTAAAACTCTTTTAGCGCAAACATTGGCTCGAATCTTAAATGTGCCATTTGCCATTGCTGATGCGACTTCCTTAACAGAAGCTGGATATGTCGGCGAGGATGTTGAAAACATCTTATTAAAGTTAATCCAGGCTGCTGATTATGATGTAGAAAAAGCAGAAAAAGGGATTATCTACATTGACGAAATTGATAAAATTGCCCGCAAATCAGAAAACCCTTCGATTACAAGGGATGTTTCCGGCGAGGGTGTGCAGCAGGCATTGTTAAAAATTCTTGAAGGGACAGTGGCAAGCGTTCCCCCTCAGGGAGGCAGAAAGCATCCGCATCAAGAATTTATCCAAATTGATACAACAAATATATTATTTATTTGCGGCGGTGCCTTTGACGGGATCGAGCCGATTATCAAGCGCCGTTTAGGTCAAAAGGTGATTGGTTTTGGCCACGATACAAAGCAGCAGGAAATCAGCCAAAGGGAACTGCTCTCAAAAGTATTACCTGAAGACTTACTCCGCTTTGGTTTAATTCCTGAATTTATTGGACGTCTTCCGGTTATTGCAAGCCTAGAGCAGCTTGATGAGGCAGCATTAATTGAAATTTTAACCAAACCAAAAAATGCGCTTGTTAAACAATATCAAAAAATGCTGGAAATCGATGAAGTGGAATTGGAATTTGAAGAGGATGCCCTAAAAGAAATTGCCAAGAAGGCGATTGAACGGAAAACGGGTGCCCGCGGCTTACGCTCTATCATCGAGGGAATTATGCTGGATGTCATGTTTGACCTTCCTTCCCGAAACGATATTGCTAAGTGTATCATTACGAAGGAAACAGTAATTGACAATAGTGTTCCAAAGCTGATCTTAGAAGACGGCTCAATTGAAGCTAAAGAAAAATCCGCTTAAGTTCTAAGGACCTGGTTTATTGCCAGGTCCTCTTTTTCTGTATTTTTTTGTTTATTCCACTTCTCAGCCGGAAATACTTATTAATATCTAGTGAGTAATAAAGGTGCAGGAGGGAAAAAGATGAGTTGGACGGGGATTGCCTTATTTATACAGTTGTTTTTCGGAATTATCATCGGGCTTTATTTTTGGAATTTGCTCAGAAATCAGCGGACCCAAAAAGTATCCATTGACCGGGAATCCCGAAAAGAAATGGAGCAGCTTCGAAAAATGAGAGCCATTTCATTAACGGAACCATTATCAGAAAAAGTACGTCCTACAAGTTTTCAAGACATTGTAGGCCAAGAAGATGGGATTAAATCATTAAAAGCAGCATTGTGCGGGCCGAATCCGCAGCACGTTATTATTTACGGGCCGCCGGGAGTCGGAAAAACTGCTGCTGCCCGCCTTGTATTAGAAGAAGCAAAGAAGAACGCGAAATCACCATTCAAACGGGACTCCGTTTTTATTGAATTAGACGCAACAACGGCAAGGTTTGACGAAAGAGGAATTGCAGACCCGTTAATTGGCTCTGTCCATGATCCGATTTATCAGGGCGCGGGAGCGATGGGGCAGGCAGGGATTCCCCAGCCGAAACAAGGGGCTGTAACAAATGCCCACGGCGGCGTGTTATTTATCGATGAGATTGGTGAACTGCATCCAATTCAAATGAACAAGCTGTTAAAGGTATTGGAGGATCGGAGGGTTTTTCTCGAAAGTGCTTATTATCATGAGGAAAATACTCAGATTCCAACGCATATTCATGATATTTTTAAAAATGGACTGCCTGCTGATTTTCGCTTAATTGGGGCTACAACAAGGACACCGAGTGAAATCCCACCAGCGATTCGTTCGCGGTGTATGGAGGTTTTCTTCCGCGATTTGAATCAGGAAGAAATCGTCACCGTGGCAAAAAAAGCGGCTGAAAAAGTAAATATGCAAATAAATGAAACAGGCGTTGATACTTTAGCATCCTACGCTAGGAATGGCCGCGAAACGGTCAATATGATTCAAATTGCCGCGGGGCTTGCAATCACGGAAGACCGGAATTTTATTAAGGATGAAGATATCGAGTGGGTGATTCACTCTAGTCAGATGACACCAAGAATAGAGCGGAAAATCAATGAAATGGCCCATGTAGGTCTTGTGAATGGATTAGCCGTTTACGGACCAAATTCTGGGACACTGCTCGAAATTGAAGTGACCGTGATTCCGGCAAAGGAAAAGGGAACCATCAATATTACCGGGATTGTCGAGGAAGAGAGCATTGGCGGACAAGGAAAGTCTATCCGGAGAAAAAGCATGGCCCGCGGCTCGATTGAAAATGTCATTACCGTTTTGCGCTCGATGGGAGTACCTGCTAATGACTATGATATCCATGTGAATTTCCCTGGCGGCGTGCCAATTGACGGGCCGTCAGCGGGTATCGCAATGGCAGCCGGGATCTATTCCGCAATCTATAAAATCCCAATTGACAACACAGTGGCCATGACCGGAGAAATCAGCATCCATGGGAATGTGAAGCCGATCGGCGGCGTTTATCCAAAGGTCAAGGCGGCGAAAAAAGCTGGTGCCAAAACGGTCATCATTCCTGAAGAAAATCGGCAAACCATTCTAAATGAAATTGATGGTATTGAAATCATTCCGGTCACCCATCTGCATCAGGTTTTTGATATTGCTCTCAAAAATGATTTTGCAAAAAATAATGTTATTCCAGCCTCAGTGGAGCTATCAAAAAAAGAAATGATTTAATCCAAAACTTCGGTTTGTGCACGCAAGACAAACCGAAGTTTTTTTGTTAGGTAGAAATTACTGCCTTTGGGGAAAATAAATTATATTGAAAAAGAAATGCTCGCGCATCTCTAAAAATAGACACCTATTTACAAATGAGATAGAATTGTACAACAAAGACTATTCTGCTTTTACAGCAGAAAATGCATGTGGAGGTGCAGTGAATTGGCGAATAAGAACGAATTGATCGTCCCTCTCCTGCCGCTTCGGGGATTACTGGTGTATCCGACAATGGTCCTTCATTTAGATGTTGGCCGTGAACGCTCGGTGCAGGCGCTCGAAAAAGCGATGGTAGATGACCATTTAATTTTTTTAACCACTCAAAAGGATGTCTCAATTGACGATCCCGCTGAAGAGGACTTATACAAGCTGGGAACCCTTACAAAGGTTAAGCAAATGCTGAAGCTGCCAAATGGCACGATAAGGGTATTGGTGGAAGGATTAAGCAGGGCGGAAGTCGTATCATTCCATGATGAAGAAGACTACTATTCTGTTCATATTGTGACTCATGAAGATCCGGAAATGAAAGATGTGGAACACCAGGCCTTGATGAGAACGATGCTTGATTATTTTGAGCAATACATAAAATTATCCAAGAAGGTTTCAGCAGAAACATATGCCTCCGTTGCTGATATGGAAGAGCCGGGAAGAATGGCGGATATTATCGCCTCCCATCTGCCGATCAAGCTGAAGGATAAGCAGGAAATCTTAGAAACGATTGATGTGAAACAACGAATCAATCTTGTTATTAACACAATTCATAATGAAAAAGAAGTGCTCAATCTCGAAAAGAAAATTGGCCAGCGTGTAAAGCGCTCGATGGAAAGAACACAAAAAGAGTACTACCTAAGGGAACAAATGAAGGCAATACAGAAGGAATTAGGGGATAAGGAAGGTAAAACCGGCGAAATTGCCGAGCTGACAAAGAGGATCGAAGATGCGGGAATGCCTGATCATGTTCATGATGCTGCCCTAAAAGAGCTGGATCGTTATGAAAAGGTTCCGGCCAGTTCGGCTGAAAGTGCCGTGATTCGAAATTATATAGAATGGCTAATAACCATACCGTGGTCGAAAAAGACGGAGGATGACATCGATATTCACCGTGCCGAGAAAATCCTAAACCAAGATCATTACGGTTTGGAAAAAGTAAAGGAACGTGTGCTGGAATTTTTAGCTGTTCAAAAATTGACGAACTCCTTGAAAGGGCCGATTCTTTGTCTTGCAGGGCCTCCAGGGGTTGGAAAAACAAGTCTTGCCCGTTCAATTGCAGCATCGCTGAATCGCCATTTTGTTCGGGTATCGCTTGGGGGCGTCCGCGATGAATCGGAAATCAGAGGCCACCGGAGAACATATGTCGGTGCGATGCCGGGCCGAATAATTCAAGGGATGAAAAAAGCAGGCACCATCAATCCAGTCTTTTTATTGGACGAAATTGATAAAATGTCGAGCGATTTCCGCGGCGACCCGTCTTCTGCCATGCTCGAGGTATTAGATCCGGAACAAAACAGCAATTTCAGTGATCATTATATTGAAGAAACATACGATTTATCCAAGGTCATGTTTATTGCAACTGCCAATAACCTCTCGACAATTCCCGGGCCGTTATTGGATAGAATGGAAATCATTACGATTGCAGGTTACACCGAGCTGGAGAAGGTTCATATTACTAGGGATCATTTATTGCCGAAGCAGGTTAAGGAAAATGGGCTTTCAAAAGGAATCCTTCAGGTCCGTGACGACGCGATTTTAAAGGTTGTCCGCTATTATACCCGTGAAGCTGGGGTCCGCAGCCTCGAACGCCAGATGGCGACAATTTGCCGCAAGACGGCAAAAATTATTGTTTCCGGTGAAAAAAAGCGGGTTGTGGTTACAGAGAAAAATGTGGAGGAATTTTTAGGAAAACCAAAATTCCGTTATGGACAGGCGGAAACAGAGGATCAGGTCGGGGTAGCCACAGGCTTGGCTTATACAACGGTTGGCGGCGATACCCTGCAAATAGAAGTATCCCTTTCTCCTGGGAAAGGCAAGCTGATTTTAACCGGAAAACTTGGGGATGTGATGAAGGAATCGGCACAGGCGGCTTTCAGCTATATCCGTTCTAAAGCAAAAGAGCTTGGGATTGAAGAGGATTTTCATGAAAAATACGATATCCATATCCATGTACCAGAAGGTGCTGTTCCAAAAGATGGTCCTTCTGCAGGGATTACAATGGCAACTGCACTTGTGTCGGCATTAACCGGCAGACCGATCCGGCGCGAGGTTGGCATGACTGGAGAAATTACGTTACGCGGCCGTGTATTGCCAATCGGGGGCTTAAAAGAAAAAACACTCAGCGCTCATCGGGCAGGGCTGACGAAGGTCATTTTACCAAAGGATAATGAAAAGGATATTGATGATATTCCTGAAAGTGTCCGCATTGAATTGGAATTTGTCCCTGTATCCCATGTCGATGAAGTATTAAAGCATGCGCTTTTAAAGGGGCGGGTAGAATGAAGGTAACAAGTTCAGATATTGTCATTAGTGCGGTGAGGCCGGCGCAATATCCGGAAACAGACCTCCCGGAATTTGCTCTTGCAGGGCGCTCGAATGTCGGGAAATCCTCTTTTATCAATCGGATGCTGAATCGAAAGGGATTAGCGAGAATCTCATCCAAGCCGGGAAAAACACAAACGCTTAATTTTTTCCTGATCAATGAAATGCTTCACTTTGTTGATGTTCCTGGATATGGCTATGCCAAGGTGTCCAAGACGGAACGGGCTGCCTGGGGAAAAATGATTGAAACCTATTTTACAACCCGTGAGCAGCTGCGGGCGGTGGTTTTAATTGTTGACCTCCGCCATCCCCCGACAGCAGACGATGTGATGATGTATGAATTTTTAAAGCATTATGAACTTCCGTGCATTATTATTGCAACGAAGGCTGACAAAATTCCCCGGGGTAAATGGCAAAAGTATTTAAAAGTAACGAAAGAAACTTTAGATTTGGATCCACATGATCATATTGTTCTTTTCTCGTCGGAAACGGGTGAAGGAAAGGATCAGGCATGGTCCATTCTTGAAAGCTATATGTAAAAAAACGCTCGGCGCGGTTCATATCCGCTCCGGGCGTTTATTTTTTTCTTTTTATGAGAAAATAAATACCAACTATAATTAGAAGGACAGGCCAGAATTTCCAAATAAAGCTCATGCCGTTTTGTAATAAGTTAAAATAGCTGGCAATTTTATCATAAAACAGCAGCAAGAACGCTAGAATGAGAAAGAGGAAGGCTTGCAAAAGGCCGCTACCTGCTTTTTGAAAGCGAAGGAAAAATCCGATCGAAATTATTAAGATGAGCATTCCAATATTGCTGTCCGGCCAAAATGACAGCTTGCCGACTAGGAGAAAATGAAGTCCAAATCCTGTCATAATGACACCAGGAAGAATCGCCTCTTGGTCACCGGCCATATAACCCTGCCCTAAAAAGGCTGCCCCGACGATTATCAGTAATGTCGGCCATGTTGAAAATTGTTGAAAAATAGTCATTCCTGTTTGCTGTAATAAGAAGTAGGCTCCAAACCCGATTAAGATAATGCCGGGGAAAATTCGTTGATTTTTCATCCATAACACCACTTCCAGTAAGGTTTACTTGAATATAGCTTACTTTTTTGATACTGTACAAAGGTAAGTTCATTACTTATCCAATTAACTATATTAACACAATACTTTCGTTTTATGTTCACATTTTTTGAACAACAGTCGAAAATGCTCGTGATATAATCAGACTAGTTAATACTGTAATCGTTATGGGGGGTGTCTTAAACAAATGCATATTTTAGTTGTCGGTTTAAACTATAAAACTGCCCCTGTCGAAATCCGCGAGCGGTTGACATTTAGTGAAGCCGACCTTGTAGATGCCATCAAAAAATTAACTACCAAGAAAAGCATCCTTGAGAATGTCATCCTGTCTACCTGTAACCGTACAGAAATTTATGCGGTCGTCGATCAATTGCACACTGGCCGCTATTATATAAAAGAATTTCTGTCAGAATGGTTTGGGATAGACCAGCCGGAATTCTCTCCATTTTTATTTATTTATGAGGATGAAGGCGCGGTTGAACATTTATTTAATGTAACGTGTGGACTGAGTTCCATGGTGTTAGGGGAGACCCAAATACTTGGGCAGGTTCGAACAAGCTTTATGCTCTCTCAGGAGCAAGAAACGACCGGTTCTGTGTTCAACCATTTGTTTAAACAAGCGATTACAGTGGCAAAACGCGGCCATTCGGAAACGGATATTGGCGCCAGCGCAGTTTCAGTCAGCTATGCCGCTGTGGAATTAGCGAAAAAAATCTTCGGCTCTCTTGCCAATAAGCATGTGTTGATTTTTGGAGCAGGTAAAATGGGCGAATTAGCTGCACAAAACCTTCATGGAAACGGTGTCAAGAAAGTGACCGTGATTAACCGCACGTATGAAAAAGCAAAGACCCTTGCAAGCCGTTTCAGCGGCGAGGCAAGAACAATAGATGAATTGCAGCAATCGCTTACAGATGCGGATATTCTCATTAGTTCAACAGGTGCGAAGGACTTTGTCATTACAAAAGAAATGATGACAAAAGTTGAGAAGAAGCGGAGAGGTAAACCATTATTTATGGTCGATATCGCCGTTCCACGCGACCTGGACCCAGCCATTGGCGAACTTGAAAATGTCTTTTTATATGATATTGATGATTTAGAGGGAATTGTCGAGGCTAACCTTCAGGAGCGCCAAAAAGCTGCTGAAAAAATCAAACTGATGATTGAAAAAGAAATCATCGACTTCAAACAATGGCTTGGCATGCTCGGTGTCGTTCCGGTTATTTCGGCTCTAAGGGAAAAGGCGCTTGCCATTCAGGCGGAAACGATGATTAGTTTGGAACGAAAACTTCCAAATCTTTCCGATAGGGATTTGAAAGTTCTAAATAAGCATACAAAAAGCATTATTAATCAGCTTTTAAAAGATCCAATTTTACAGGCGAAAGAATTGGCTGCAAGACCTGATGCTGAGCAGGCAATGGATTTATTTATGAAAATATTTAATATTGAAGAACTAGCTCGGGAACAACAATTTAGAGCGGCCGAAACCATCAAAGTGCCGGTTACAGAACCGCTGCCTTCTCTTCAATCGTAGGGGGCTCTCGTTCTATGTCCAGCGTTTTTCTGACAAGACTTCATGAATTGACTGTTGTTCTTTATGCCTTCAGTGTGTTGTTATATTTTTTTGACTTCATTCACCATAACCGGAAGGCAAACCGAATTGCCTTCTGGTTACTTGCATTTGTATGGATTTTACAAACTGGATTTCTATTTTTCTATATGGCCAAAACAGGCAGGTTCCCTGTACTAACCATCTTTGAGGGACTCTATTTTTATGCCTGGGTATTAGTAACATTGTCAATATTAATAAATCATTTATTACGGGTGGATTTTATCGTCTTTTTTACGAATATCCTTGGCTTTACAGTCATGGCGATTCACACCTTTGCCCCGATGCAATATCATTCGCATGTAATGGGTAAACAGCTTGTATCAGAACTTCTTTTGATTCATATTACCATGGCGATACTCTCGTACGGGGCCTTTTCACTATCCTTTGTCTTTTCTTCTTTATATCTTCTTCAATATGATTTATTGAAAAGGAAAAAGTGGGGGACGAGGCTGATCAGGCTTGCTGATTTAGACAAGCTTGAAAAATTATCTTACATATTTGCAGTTATTGGTGTACCGATGCTCCTGCTAAGTTTAATTTTAGGCCTGCAGTGGGCGTTTCTAAAGCTTCCCGGCATGGCTTGGTATGATATGAAAATCATTGGTTCGTTTCTATTACTAACGGCATACAGCATTCTTTTATATTTAAGAACAGTAAAAAATCTCTCGGGAAGACAATTAGCCATTTGGAATTCAGCATCATTTTTAATAGTATTAACCAACTTTTTCCTGTTTGGTAAACTATCATCATTTCATTTATGGTATGCATAACCTTAGGAGGCTGTCATGAGAAAAATTATTGTAGGTTCTAGACGAAGCAAATTGGCGTTAACACAAACAAATTGGGTGATTGAGCAGCTGAAAAAACTGGATCCTCGTTTTGAGTTCGAGGTAAAAGAAATCGTGACAAAAGGCGATAAAATTCTAGACGTTACCCTTTCTAAGGTTGGCGGCAAAGGTTTATTTGTAAAAGAAATCGAGCAGGCCATGCTGGATAAAGAGATTGATATGGCCGTCCACAGCATGAAGGATATGCCTGCTGTTTTACCTGATGGGTTAACAATCGGCTGCGTTCCATTCCGTGAGGATCACCGTGATGCCTTGATTTCAAGAGGCCACGTAAAATTAATGGATTTGAAGCCGGGTGCTATTATCGGCACAAGCAGCCTTCGCCGCAGTTCCCAGCTGCTGGCTGTACGTCCTGATTTAGAAATCAAATGGATCCGCGGCAATGTCGATACAAGACTAGCAAAATTAGAAGCAGAAGAATACGATGCGATCATTTTAGCGGCAGCCGGTCTTTCCCGCCTCGGCTGGGCATCAGATGTGGTAACTGAATTCATCGATGCTGACATTTGTATCCCTGCTGTAGGCCAAGGTGCATTATCAATTGAGTGCCGTGAATACGATAAGGAATTGCTTGAGCTATTTGAAAAATTTACCTGCAAGAAAACTGAAAGAGCTGTTCGCGCTGAGCGTGCTTTCCTGCAAAAAATGGAGGGCGGCTGCCAAGTCCCAATCGGCGGCTTTGCATTTGTTGCAGATAATGATGAGATTGTGCTGAATGTTTTAGTAGCTTCTCCGGAAGGCCGGGAGATTTATAGAGAAGAACTCCGCGGACAAAATCCTGAAGAGCTTGGGATTCAGGCAGCTGATTTATTAATTGAAAAAGGAGCGAAAGAACTGATTGAGCGCGTAAAACAGGAGCTCGAGGGACAATGCTAAAATCCCCGCCCTTGCTTGATAAAAAAGTTCTTGTTCCAAGAGGAAAAGGGCAGGCGAAATCATTTTCGCAGCTTGTCGAAATGTACGGAGGGATCCCAGTTGAAATCCCGCTGATTGCCTTTCGTCCAATTGAAAGAAATAAGTGCCTTCAGGAATACCTGGAGGCCCTTGATACATATGACTGGATTATTTTTACCAGCAACACCACGGTTGAAACCTTTTTTTCATTTATCGATGATTCGGCCAAACAAGTCCTTCCGAAAGTTGCGGTTATCGGTAAAAAGACGGAAGGGGTTTTAAAGAAGCGGGGAATTCCCGTCGATTTTGTTCCATCTGTCTATGTGGCTGAAGCATTTGTTGAGGAATTTTTACCGTATATTCATAAAGGCTCGCGGGTGTTAATCCCGAAAGGAAATCTGGCACGGGAATATATTGCAAGTTCCTTGGCTGAAGCAGGTGCAGATGTTCATGAGGTTGTGATTTACGAAACATACATGCCGGATGAAAGCCGCACAGCGCTTGCCGGCATGCTTGCCGATAACGAGCTTGATATTCTGACATTTACAAGCCCATCGACGGTTGATCATCTGATGGATGTTGTCAAGAGCCATGGTCTCGAAGAGCGTTTAAAAAGCTGTGTAATTGGCTGCATCGGTCCTGTTACCGAAAAGAAATTGCGTAAATACGGATTGACTGTACATGCGTCGCCTGAAGAGTACACAGTGAAAGAAATGCTTAAAAGCACGATTACTTTTATAGAAAAAACTAAGGTTTAAGGTGAAGCGGCAGTAATTTGGTGCTATCCGACAGTAAACATAGCTAATACGACAGTAACCGGATACAAGTTATAAAAATAACTTATTTTTTGGAGGAATCATTATGGAACTTCAATTTAAACGCCACCGCCGCCTGCGTTCAAGTGCAAACATGCGGGCATTAGTAAGAGAAAACCACTTAAAAGCGGAAGATTTCATTTATCCGCTGTTTATTTATGAAGGTGAAAACATCCGCAATGAAGTATCATCCATGCCTGGTGTATTCCAGGTTTCAATGGACAACCTCCATGCGGAAATGGAAGATATCGCCGCCCATGGGATCAAATCCGTTCTCCTATTCGGCATACCGAAAACAAAAGATGCCTGCGGCCAGCAAGCATATCATGACCACGGTATTGTCCAGGAAGCTATCCGCTTTATTAAGGAACACTTTCCGGAAATCATCGTTGTTGCCGATACTTGTCTTTGTGAATATACAAGCCACGGCCATTGCGGCGTAGTAGAAGGAGAGAACATTCTCAACGACGAATCCCTTGATTTACTCGTACAAACAGCGGTAAGCCAGGCGAAAGCAGGAGCGGATATTATCGCCCCATCCAATATGATGGACGGCTTTGTTGCAGCTATTCGTGCCGGCTTGGATAAAGCTGGATTTACTGAAATTCCAATCATGTCATACGCGGTTAAATATGCATCAGCATTCTACGGACCTTTCCGTGAGGCCGCAGAGGGAGCACCACAGTTCGGAGACCGTAAAACCTATCAAATGGATCCTGCAAACCGCATGGAAGCATTTAGAGAAGCAGAATCCGATGTAGCTGAAGGCGCTGATTTTCTAATCATTAAGCCTGGTATGCCATACCTTGATATTGTCCGTGATGTAAAAAATACCTTCAATCTGCCTGTCGTTGTTTACAACGTCAGCGGTGAATATTCGATGATTAAAGCAGCTGCTCTCAACGGCTGGATTGATGAGAAAAAGACTGTTCTTGAAATGCTGATGGGTATGAAGCGCGCCGGTGCAGACCTTATTATTACCTATGCAGCTAAAGATGCTATACGCTGGTTGACAGAAGAGGAATAAACAATTTTTGAAAAGAGGGAACAAGATGCGTTCGTATACAAAATCGATTGAAGCATTTAAAGAAGCCCAAAAACTTATGCCTGGCGGTGTAAACAGCCCGGTCCGCGCTTTTAAATCGGTGAATATGGATCCGATTTTTATGGAAAGAGGCAAAGGTTCCAAAATATATGATATTGACGGCAATGAATATATCGACTATGTCCTGTCATGGGGGCCGCTCATTCTCGGACACACCAATGACCGTGTAGTGGAGGCGCTAAAAAAGGTTGCAGAATTAGGCACAAGCTATGGTGCCCCTACTTTAATGGAAAATGAACTGGCAAAGCTTGTGATGGAGCGCGTACCATCGATTGAAGTAGTAAGGATGGTTTCATCCGGAACGGAAGCAACGATGAGTGCTCTTCGTCTTGCGCGCGGATATACAGGCCGCAATAAAATTCTTAAATTTGAAGGCTGCTATCACGGCCATGGCGATTCCCTATTAATTAAAGCAGGCTCAGGTGTTGCTACACTTGGATTACCTGACAGCCCTGGAGTTCCGGAAGGCGTTGCAAAAAATACAATCACCGTGTCCTACAATGACCTTGATGGCGTTCGATATGCTTTTGAGCAATACGGTGATGATATCGCTTGTATTATCGTTGAACCAGTTGCCGGTAATATGGGTCTTGTTCCGCCGATTCCAGGCTTCCTGGAAGGACTTCGCGAAATTACATCCCAATACGGCGCACTGCTTATTTTTGATGAGGTCATGACCGGTTTCCGTGTTGGCTACAACTGTGCACAGGGCTATTTCAATATCACGCCGGACCTTACCTGCCTAGGTAAAGTAATCGGCGGCGGTCTTCCTGTTGGCGCTTACGGCGGTAAAGCGGAAATCATGCAGCAAATTGCGCCTGCCGGTCCGATTTATCAAGCGGGAACTCTGTCAGGCAACCCGCTTGCCATGACAGCAGGCTATGAAACCTTAAGCCAATTAACACCGCAGCACTATGAGGAATTTATCCGAAAAGCCGACCTGCTGCAAAAAGGTTTTGAGGCAGCTGCTGAAAAATATGAAATTCCAATTACGTTTAACCGTGCCGGTTCGATGATTGGTTTCTTCTTTACAAATGAAGAGGTAATTAATTATGAAAAAGCCAAAACCTCTAATTTGGAATTTTTTGCAGCATACTATCGTGAAATGGCTGATCAAGGGATCTTCCTGCCGCCATCTCAATTCGAAGGACTATTCCTCTCAACCGAGCATTCCTATGAGGATATTGAAAAAACTATCCAAGCAGCTGAGTGTGCTTTCTCAAAACTTAAAAAATAATCATTGAAGTCAGTCACCCGCCTATATTGGCGGGTGTTTTTTATATGTCAAAAGCATAATTTCCTATGACAGTCCGCTGACTGGCTTTTACATTTTAGATGCATGGCCTTAAAACTAGTTTCGCGGAATAAATGGAAAAATCCACGGAATGAAGTCAAAAGTTCGCGGAATAAATCAGAAAATCCGCGGAATAAAGCTAAAAGTCCGCGGGATTTCCCCTAAAATCCGCGGAATCCCCAGGCGGGCGCCCACAAAAAGACGTTCCACCAGAGTAACCAGATTTCTTTTGCGCATAATGAAACCTTTTTATCATAAATAAAAATTTCCATTCATAGAGTGTAAGTGACACAGTGATTTTTGCGTGAAGGATACGAAAGGAGGAGTCGCTTTGTCCCAGGAGAATCAATCGTGCCTGCGTTTTTCCTTGGAGGAGTCGTTGTGGTTTAGAAAAGGACAGGAAGTCGATGAGCTAATTTCCATCTCCCTTGACCCGGACATTACCATCCAGGAAAGCGATCAGTATGTAACCATACGTGGTTCGCTAGAGCTCTCCGGCGAATATAAAACAAACAGTACGAACTCTGTAAGTGAGGACGAAGACATTGCCTCACAGAAATTTGTCGAGAGAGTAGACGCTCGTGAAGAAGGAAGCTGTGAATTTTCCCATCGATTCCCGGTTGATATCACTATTCCAAACAACCGGATTCAAAACATTTATGAAATTGATGTTCTCGTTGAATCGTTCGATTATTCACTGCCGGAGCGGAGCTGCTTAAAGCTTTCGGCAGAACTGACCATCAGCGGCCTTTACGGAGGCGAGCAGCAGGAAGAGGAGCCTTCTTACGAGGAAGTACTGCACCGCTCCGATCACGAGGAGGAAGAATTTGCTGTCTTTGAGCAAGATGATGTACAAAACAGCTACGAAAACAACTTCCAATTTGAAGCAGAGGCAAGAAAACAGCAACAGGATGACCCCGTTGAGGCAATACCAAAATTTCCAAACTTCAACTACCAGCCTCAACATCATTATGAAGAGAATCCTTACCAGCCTTCATGGAACTACCAAGAAGCTAGAAGCGAAGGCAGTCATCCTGTTGAGGTAGAAGTGAAGGCGGAAGTTGCTGTAGAAAAAGGGCATGTTGAGGTGGAAGAAGAGGTAACAGTGGAAGAAGAAAGTTCATCCTCTTCCTCTTCATCAGAAGATTTTCTAAATAAACTTAAGAAAAAGCTGCCAATCAAAAAGAAAAGCATGACTCTGACAGAGTTTTTTGCCCGGAAGGATGAAGGTCAGGCACAGGCAAAATTAAAGGTCTGTATTGTACAAAAAGGAGATACGGTCCACAGCCTGGCCGATCGTTATGATGTTTCCGTACAAAATCTGCTCCGGGTCAACCAGCTTGAATTGAATCAGGATGTGTACGAAGGGCAGGTTTTATATATTCCTCAAGCCCTTGCCAATAAATAATTTTTCCAAAAGATGGTGAGCGGGTTTATTTTGGCCTGCTCAACTTCTTTTTGAAAGCGAGTTGAGTTCATTGAGTGACTCCAACCGGCTGGAAGCTGTGGAACCAATTCTAAAAAACTACCTTGTGGAGCCTTACTTTGTTGAGAATTTTGGAAGTGTCCAAAAGGTCTACTCGAATAAAGGAACTTTTGCTTTAAAAAAAATGTCCCCTGCAACAGGGACCGATTTTATTCACCATGTTCATCATTTATACCAAAAGGGTTTTAACCGTATCGTTCCGATCTATCCGACAATGGACGGCAGGTATGCTGTCCTGCACGAAAACAATCTTTACTATTTAATGCCGTGGATGCCCAACGACCAAAAAGAAGACCGCCAGCACAAAAACCATCAGTTATTCAGGGAATTGGCAAGACTTCATACCTTGTCCGCCAAAGAAATCACGGTAAACAAGGAAGAGCGTGCAGAGCATTATGAAAAGACGATTGCACAGCTCGAAAAACATCAGGAATTCCTTGATGGCTTTATTGATGAATGTGAAAAAAAGACTTATATGTCCCCGTTCGAGCTATTATACTGTCTTTACTATAATGAAATCTCCCAAGCTCTTCGTTTTTCAAAAACGAAGTTTGAAGAATGGTATGAAAGCACGAAGGATAACGATAAAGCCCGGATGGTCATCACCCACGGGAAGCTGTCATCAGAGCATTTTCTATTCGATGACAGGGGATATGGCTTTTTTATTAACTTTGAAAACGCCCGTTACGGCTCACCAATTCATGATCTCCTTCCTTATTTATCCCGGGCATTAAACAGCAGTCCAAAACGAAATGATGATGCTATCGACTGGATTTATCATTATTATAAATATTTTCCGTTTAAAGCAGATGAGAAATTGTTGTTCTACAGCTATTTGGCATATCCCATCCCGATTATTCAAGTGGCAGATAAATTTTACCGCAGGCAGCGCCCGAAGAATGAAATGAAATTTGTCCGCAAACTCCAGTACAGCTATTGGCACTTGAAAAATTCCGAGTATGTTGTCATGCGAATGACAGAAATTGAAGCTCAGCAGCAGCAAGCAAAAGAAGGAGCCCAACAGCAGCAATAAACTGCGAATTGGGCTCCTTAAATAATTTCGAAATAGATGGAAATCGCAATGGCAATAAAAAAGGATAATAAAAGGACATCAAAGACTGTCGGTAAAAAAATCGTCCTTAAAAATTGAAAAACAATAAAAGGTACAATTAATTGCCCGCATAATCTTCGAAACCACCGAAACCAGGGACGGTGTTTGTATTTGTGGAAATTCCTCACTATAAACCTCCCTCTCCTCTATGACAGTTTATTTTATGTATATTCCGAAGCGAGTGGAAATCCCCTAAAAAAATACATATAGTATAAATTATAAATATTTCGGTTATCATGATTGACGAAAGTCCTATTTTTTCGGTAGTATAACAATATAATTTGAAATTTTAAAAGCAAAGACTGGGAAGAGTACAATGCCATCCTGCTTCAAGAGAGGGAAATCAACAGCTGAAAGATTTCCTAAGGGGAACATTGGAAGGTCGCCCGAGAGCTTCTTCTGTGAAAGGAATCACTGGATTCCGGTAGTGGAGGACGGAGGAAATCCGTTATCTTATTTAAGAGCCAATCATTTTTGGATTGGAAAAAAGGTGGTACCGCGAAGCAGCTCCATTCGTCCTTTTACGGCGAATGGAGTTTTTTATTTTTAACGGGACCAATAGAAGGAGGAATTATAGATGGAGACAAAAGAAATAACAATGCCGACCAAATATGAACCGCAATCGATTGAAAAAGGCCGCTATGAGTGGTGGCTGAAGGGCAAGTTTTTCGAAGCAAAGGATGATGAAGGAAAACAGCCTTACACGATTGTTATCCCGCCGCCAAATGTTACAGGGAAACTGCATTTAGGCCATGCGTGGGATACGACATTGCAGGATATCATTACCCGGATGAAACGGATGCAGGGCTTTGATGTTCTATGGCTGCCGGGAATGGACCATGCCGGGATTGCAACACAGGCGAAGGTAGAAGAAAAGCTGCGCGGTGAGGGCAAAAGCCGCTACGATCTCGGACGTGAAAAATTCGTTGAAGAAACATGGAAGTGGAAGGAAGAATATGCTTCCCATATCCGCCAGCAATGGGCGAAATTAGGATTAGGACTTGATTACAGCCGTGAGCGATTTACTCTTGATGAAGGTTTATCTGCAGCCGTTCGCGAGGTTTTTGTTACCCTTTACAAAAAGGGACTGATTTACCGCGGCGAGTACATTATTAACTGGGACCCTTCCACAAAAACTGCTTTATCAGATATTGAAGTTATCTATAAGGATGTTCAAGGTGCCTTTTACCACATGAAATATCCATTGGCAAATGGCTCCGGGTATATTGAGGTGGCGACCACACGTCCGGAAACGATGCTTGGGGATACTGCTGTTGCGGTACATCCAGAGGATGAGCGTTACAAGCATTTAATCGGCAAAACCGTTATTCTGCCAATCGTGGGCCGCGAAATTCCGATCGTTGGCGATGATTATGTTGATATTGAATTTGGTTCGGGGGCAGTAAAAATCACCCCGGCACACGATCCGAATGATTTTGAACTTGGCAACCGCCACAATCTGGAGCGTGTTCTTGTGATGAAAGAAGATGGCTCCATGAATGAAAAGGCCGGTAAATACCAAGGCCTGGACCGTTTTCAATGCAGGAAGCAAATTGTGAAAGATCTTCAGGAACAGGGTGTTCTGTTCAAAATTGAAGACCATCTTCACTCCGTTGGCCACTCTGAACGGAGCGGGGCGGTAGTTGAACCGTACCTATCCACACAATGGTTTGTTAAAATGCAGCCGCTCGCAGATGAAGCGATAGCTCTTCAAAGCAAGGAAAACAAAGTACAGTTTGTTCCCGACCGCTTTGAAAAAACCTATCTTCATTGGATGGAAAACATCCGTGACTGGTGTATCTCAAGGCAGCTTTGGTGGGGCCACCGCATTCCGGCCTGGTATCATAAGGAAACCGGTGAGGTGTATGTTGACCATGAACCGCCGCAGGATATTGAAAACTGGGAGCAGGATAAAGATGTATTGGATACATGGTTCAGCTCGGCACTTTGGCCATTCTCAACCATGGGCTGGCCTGACAAAGAAGCGGCCGACTACAAGCGCTACTTCCCAAACAATGTTCTTGTAACCGGCTATGACATTATCTTTTTCTGGGTATCACGCATGATTTTCCAAAGTATTGAATTCAACGGCGAGCGCCCATTTAAGGATGTTCTTATCCACGGGCTCGTTCGTGACGAGCAGGGCCGTAAAATGAGTAAATCACTTGGAAACGGCGTCGACCCGATGGATGTTATCGACCAGTACGGCGCCGATTCGTTAAGGTATTTCCTGTCAACCGGAACATCACCAGGCCAGGATTTGCGTTACAGCACCGAAAAGGTGGAAGCAACCTGGAACTTTGCCAATAAAATATGGAATGCATCCCGTTTTGCTTTAATGAATATGAACGGGCTAACCTATGACGAAATTGACTTCGGCGGTGAAAAATCGGTTGCCGACAAATGGATTTTAACTCGTCTAAATGAAACCATTGAACATGTGACACGGCTGTCTGAGCGCTATGAGTTTGGTGAAGTGGGCCGTGCTTTATACAACTTTATCTGGGATGATTTCTGCGACTGGTACATTGAAATGGCGAAGCTGCCGTTATATGGTGAAGATGAAGCTGCCAAGAAGACGACGCGCTCCATTCTTGCATATGTATTAGATCAAACGATGCGCCTGCTGCATCCTTTCATGCCGTTTATTACAGAAGAAATTTGGCAGAACCTCCCTCACTCAGGTGAGTCCATTACAACCGCCAAGTGGCCGGAGGTAAGACCTGAGTATTCTGATGACGGAGCAGCCGCTGAAATGAAGCTTTTAATGGAAATGATTCGCTCTGTACGAAATATTCGTGCTGAAGTAAACACTCCATTAAGCAAAAAGATTAAAATGGTCGTCAAGGCAAAGGATGATAAAGTTCTTAAAGCCATCGATAAAAATCGCAGCTACATTGAACGTTTCTGTAACCCGGAAGAATTAACAATGGGCACAGATGTTCAAATAACTGAAAAAGCGATGACGGCAGTTATCACCGGCTTGGAAATCATCCTGCCGCTTGAAGGCTTGATCAATATTGAAGAAGAAATTGCCCGTTTACAAAAAGAATGGGATAAATTAAATAAAGAAGTTGAACGTGTTCAAAAGAAATTAAGCAATGAAGGCTTCATGAAAAAGGCACCTGAGAACGTAGTAGC
Organism: uncultured Neobacillus sp.; assembly: GCA_964400595.1. Classification (GTDB taxonomy): domain Bacteria; phylum Bacillota; class Bacilli; order Bacillales; family Cytobacillaceae; genus Neobacillus. The sequence goes on from CAYNUT010000007.1 coordinate 22,214, forward strand.
CGAGGAGCGTGCCAAGGAAAAAGATTATCTCGAAAAGAGAGGCATCGTCGAAGCACGAATGAAAGAATTAAGAGGATAATATTTAGTCAGGTGAGGCGGATCCAGCTAGGGATTCGTCTTACCTTTATTAAAGGGGTGTTGCAAAATGTTTACTACATATAAAGAGGCCCTCGATTGGATTCATGGAAGGTTAAGGCTGGGCATTAAACCAGGTTTAAAACGGATGGAGTGGATGATGGAAAAACTCGGCCATCCTGAAAATCATATTAAAACTGTTCATATTGGCGGCACCAATGGAAAAGGGTCAACGGTAACTTTTCTCCGTTCGATTCTTGAGGAAGCAGGATTAACGGTTGGGACCTTTACCTCTCCTTATATTGAGCAGTTTAATGAACGCATCAGCGTCAATGGCAAGCCCATCAGTGATCAAGAAATCCTTAAGCTTACAAATGTAATTCTGCCGCTTGCTGAAGAACTGGAGGGGACAGAACTTGGCGGCCCAACCGAATTTGAAGTTATTACGGCAATGGCTTTTTATTATTTTGCCAATAATAGCACTGCCGACATCGTTATTTTTGAGGTAGGTTTAGGGGGCAGGTTTGATTCAACAAATATCCTGAAGCCGTTGGCTTCCATCATTACAAATATTGGTCTTGACCATACGAATATTCTCGGGAATTCTTACGAAGAAATTGCCTTTGAAAAAGCGGGAATAATTAAAAAGAATACGCCCATCTTAACAGCGGTACAGCATCCCGGGGCGCTAAGGGTCATCGAAGAACAAGCAGCTAGAATGAATGCACCCTTGTATCGGTTAAAACAAGAGTTCAGCATTAACTCGCATAAATCACTGGCAAAGGGAGAAGTGTTCAATCTTATATCAGGAACAAACACACTGAAACAGCTTGAAATCAGTATGATTGGCCGGCATCAAACAGAAAATGCCGCACTCGCCGTCTGTGCAGCAACATATTTACAAAAAAAGAACTGGCAGCACATTAACGATCAAGCAATCCGAGACGGATTAAAAAAAGCATACTGGCCGGGCAGATTTGAGATACTTTGTGAAAAGCCGCTTGTTATCCTTGATGGCGCCCATAATGAGGAAGGAATTGCCGCATTGGTTCATGAATTATCTGCCCGATATGCTGACCGCAACATTCATATTGTGTTTGCCGCATTAAAGGATAAAAAGCTGGATGACATGATTGCCAAGCTTGACCGGATTGCCAGTCAAATCTCGTTTGTCAGCTTTGATTTTCCCCGTGCAGCCAGTGCGCAGGATTTGCTGAAGATTAGCCAGGCACCAAATAAAATTGCTGTCGAAAACTGGGGATCTTTAATCATGGAAGAGATTCAGAATCTGGATAGAAACGCAATGCTGGTCATCACTGGTTCGCTTTATTTTCTTTCAGAATCCAAACCAATCATTTGCGAATATTTAAAAAATATGACGATTTCATTGTGACAAGACAGCAATAGTTTGATAAAATGACATTATCTTGAATTAACAATAATTTTTTGGGGGAGAGGTCCAATGGCTGTTAAACCGCTAACAAAGAAAATCATTTTTCTTGTATGGATTTTGTTCATTCCTGCGGGTATGTGGTTTACCTTTCATGCTTATCCTCCCCAATTTTACGGAGAGTGGCTGGAAATTGCCGCTTTTTTACTTTTAACATTAGTGGTGGCCTCCATGCCAATGGTGATCAATAATTCACCGATCTTCTTAATTCAATGGATGCTGCTCGCAGCATTTCTCCACTTTGGATTATTTGTCGAAATGATTTTTGCACAGGCAGCAGTTCTTGTCTTGATGTTAAAATTAAGAATCCAAAAGGAACAAATTTTCCGGCTGCCTCTTAATTTAATTATGTTCTTTATTGTTTCGTTCCTCAGCGGGGCAATCTATTATTTCCTTGGAGGTCAGCCCCGGCCGGATTTAGCTGAAGACAGCCGTTCTTTCTGGCTGGGCTTGTTCTATGCCTTCACGAATTATTTCTTAAATCAAATTCTTGTTTCTATTAATCTATATTTTATTTATAAGAGTAAAGAATCTTATTTCGGGAAGGCATTCATTGTCGAAACCATTACTTCCATCATTACCTTCCCCATAGGTATGGTTTTATATATTCTCTATAACCAAGTGGAATTATTGGCCCTTTTATTTGTTGGAGTTCCTTTTGTAAGCTTGTCAATTATTTTTAATCTTTATTATTCAAGTGAACAAATCAATGAATATTTACAAAAGGCAGCGGAAATTGGTCATCAGATGGCCGAACGCCTGCAAATCAATGAGGTTATTGATCTCTTTATCCACAAGCTGAGTGAAATGCTTCCTGTTGATTACGCATATATCTTTGAAGTTTCCGGTGATGAACTAAAATTAACCCGCCGGTTTGAAGCAGGTGAAATCGTGTCCTGCGATTTACCGTCATTAAAAAATACACGCGGTATAATTGGCAGGGTTTGGTCGAAACAAAAAGCCTTCCTTTATTCGGCTAGAATGGAATGGCGGGGAATTGAAAACGGCTATTTACCTGACGATGCGGAAAGTATTTTATGCGTTCCAATTTTACGGAATCGAAATGTCATCGGCATAGTGATGCTCGTTTCCAAACAAAAGCGTGCATATGAAAAATTTCAGCTCATGATTATCGATATTCTCTGTTCTTATTTTGCAGTAGCGATGGAAAATGCCAAACATTACGAGCTGACCAGAATGCAAAGTGAGCGCTGCTCCTTAACAAAGCTTTATAATTATCGCTATTTTGAAAACATGATAACAGATGAATTCGAAAGACTGGCCCGTTGCGAACGGCAGCTGTTGTCCTTAATTATTCTCGATATCGATCATTTTAAGCATATTAATGATATGTATGGCCATCAAAGCGGAAATGAGATCCTGTGTGAGCTTGCCGGGAGGATTAGCAAGCTTGTAGGCGGACGAGGGACGGCAGCCCGCTATGGTGGAGAGGAGTTTGTCGTCCTGCTGCCGGATTCATCCAAAGAGGAAGCCTACCAAATGGCGGAACATATTAGGCAGGCCATCGCAAACTGGCCGTTCACGCTCAGTGAAACCCTGGATCAAAAGCAGCAGCAGGTCAGGATTACTGCTTCAATTGGAGTGGCAACAGCACCTGAGGATGCTGAAGATCCCCTTGCCTTGGTTCGCCATGCTGACCGGGCCTTGTACGTTGGGGCTAAAAGGGAGGGAAGAAACCGGGTGGCGGAATACTCTTCCTGTTAAAAAAGGTGTGTCCAAGCTGTTAATAACAGCGTTGGTCACACCTTTATTTTTGTGGTTAATAATCAACATTATTGATAACCGTATTTACATTGTCTCCCCATTTAATTTTGAATTCCGGCGGAATCAGGGTGCCGCATTTTTGAGTGAATGTATCAGAGTTAACAGTGTAAGCCGATGTTGATGCTCCCTTTTCCCAAACCTTGCCCGTTACATATAATTTACTTGTTGAATCAATGGTAATATCTTTATCCACTACTAAATTTCCATTGACACACATTTTTGAGGAAGAGGATAAATCTAATTTATTATTAATATTCGATGCAACCTCAACAAAATAATGATAATTATAAGGTGCTCCAACTCCTCCCACATAAACAAAAGAATTATTTGCCAGTTCCAAACTTTGATTAACATTTAATGTTTGATTCACAATTATTTTGGATGTGCCGCTTATTTTCACATTTTGCCCAAAGGTCGCTGAACCCTTTGTTTCGATGATCACATTTGCCGCACTATTCATGTTTTGGCCAATGATAATGGAACCATCAGCATGAATTTTCACATTTTCCTTATTGTTTTCATTTCCTTGTCCATCCATGGTTAAGTAACCAGTTGTAAAAATTGTCTGGTTATCCCTGATATTGTTATTTCCAGTAAAGCCTCCATCTCCATTAATATAGATACAACCCGGAGAATTACATGGCGATGGTAACTGGACTGCATTGAATGTTGGCAGGACGTAATTATTACTTTGTTCTTGCGTTGCCTGATTAATGATGGAATCAAAGTTGATACTCATTTTTGCCAAAAGTGTGGTATCTTTTTTTTCATCGGTTCCCACTACATTAAAACTAATAAGCACTTTATTCGAGCTCGCAAGTGGGTCCACCTTAACTTCATAATTTTTCATAGAATAAGGTGCATTAGGAGGAGCGGCGATGGTGGTGTTCCCTAGGATCTCGGCCATTTTTTTTGCCGCTTCCCTTTTAAAATTAGATTGAAGCAAAGGATTTTCCTTGATATATTTACTTACTTCCTCCTGCTTGGATTCAAACGTTTTTTGAATTTCTACCTGGTAATAAGAAACCCCCATCTCCGCAGCGGAAACCGAGCGGGAATTTTTAGCCACCACTTGATTTTGCTTTACAAGGTTCATAGATTGCCCCATGAAGGCGAGGAACAAAAGCATAAAAAGTGTCAAGATTATTAAAACAGTTAGAAGTGTATATCCTTGTTCATTTTTTATAAAATTTTTCATTGATAATCCACACCCTTCACCCGATAAAGAAATGTATCAATTGTTATGCTGTTTTCAGGATTGTTCTTATCACTTGCAGTGATTTTTAATGAAACATCGTTGGCAATTTTATTTGGCTCAACCGAAAATGGACCGGGATTTTTAATGTTATTAATCTCAGTTATCTTAAAACAGATATTGGGGTGGTTAAAAACTTGTACCTGGGTGGGAGATGTTTTAAGATTAGTAATTTTGATTTCACAATTTTCGCTTTTTAGTTCATATTTGATTAATTTTTGGTGCTGCTTGGTTAGATTAGTAATTAATATGTTTGTTTCTTGAAGCATGAAGTTTTTTGACATTGCTTTTTGCGAAAAATTATAGCCCTGAAAAAAAATACTCCAAATAATAATGCCGATGATTGAGACAATTGTCAGGGTAGCCAATACCTCAACAAGAGTCAAACCGCTTTCGTCCCGCTTCAAAAAAATCATCTCCTACCTTTTCACATACCCAAATGTTTCACTAACAACATTTCCTTTTTTATTTAACAGTTGGACAACGATGGAATTTACGCTGGATAGTCTTGAACTAGTATCAGGGAATTTTTTGATTTTTATCTTAACCTTATAAATATCTTTAGTCGTTTCAAAATAATAATAGTTGGCATCGTAGGTGAAATTATTGTAAGTAATCTTTGGGTCAGTGGAAATAAAGCCTGTTACCTGATCAGTTTTAACAAGAAACCATTTTACATCACTGGATTCCTGCCAATTAATGAGGATTTCTTTAGCAATATTAATGGCTCTTGCTTTGTCATTATTTTGATTATTCATTAGTCCCATTTGCGGAAAGAAGCCCATTGTTGTCAAAAGAATCATTGACAAAATCACAATAGATAACAAAACCTCTATCAAGGTTAAACCATTTTCATTTTTAATTATTTTCATATTTATCAATTCCCTTCCGGGGAAAAAATCATTTGGACTAGTGTTATAAAAAAGTTTATCAAATTTTTGGGGCAATTTTAAAAACAGCTGGTTATTAATACCCATAAAAGTTTTCCATCTCTTTTAAAGTAGTTTAAAATATTATACAATATTTAGTAGGCGGAATTTGTCTGTTTTTTGTAAAAAAATAAAAAATATTAGTTAATTTGAAAGAAATTGTAAATTAATAGAATTAATCACAAGTAATAAGGAAGGAAGTATCCGAAATGCAGACCATTATTTGGGCCTTTAGTGCTACATTAATTCTATCATTATTTATTGCCTTTCTGCCAATCGGCTTAACGATAAAAGGAAAGGTTTTTGTTATATTGTCAGGACTTATTCTCGCCCTTGTTGGTCTTGAAGCTGCTGCTTTTGTTCCCTCATGGCAGGCCGGATTAATTTTGCTTTTGCTTGTTATATTAGCAGCCTATTTGCTGGACAGCCGCCTTGCCGCTGTTATTTATAAAGCGGCTGCAATATTTGAAGAGGATATGAAAGATGCACTCCCTGAGTTTATTGATTTTGGAAAAAAAGAAACAGGTAGAAGCCCGGAAATAGATTTGTCAGATTTAGCCGTAAATGAAACAGAATTGCCATCCAATAGCCAATTGGCAGAGAGCACTGATGGACACTCTCTTATAAAGCAGCCGCAGATGGCTAAGGAAGAAAACGACTTAGCTGAAACATTAGAGGATGACATCGCTTTTCTACATAAACGTACTGATCCTGAAATTGCTGAAGCTAGTATGGATTCTGAAATAGAAGCGGGATACCTATCCGATATAGAAGATTTACTCCAAGAAGATAGAGATGAATTGGAGGAGCTTTTCTTTGCAATGGATGATACAGCAGCAGGGAATGAGGCGCCGCAAAAGGAAATTCATTTTAAAAAAACTGTTGAATTGCAAAAATAGATTAATGAAAGGGGGCGTTGGAATGAAAATAAATTACCAATTTTTTAAGGTGTTTGCTGTCCTATTGTTCAGCACGGCATTTATTTTTAGCTTCTCCCATTTTGGAGCAATGGCATTTGAAAAGCTTGTAACTGAAAATGGAAATTATGCTAAGGGTACTAAAGTTGGAAACATAGATATTTCAGGAAAGACGGAAAGTGAAGCCAAAGGTATAGTTCAACAAAAGTATGCGGAATGGCTGAGAAATGCTAAATTTATATTTCAATACAGCGAGAAAAATGTTCCCTTTGATTTAAATCTATTTAAGCTGGATTCGGAAACTACTATTAATTCTATTAAGGACGGACAGAAAAACCAGGTTTATATCACCGTTAATCAAGCAGAACTGGAGAAGCAAATCAATATCGATTTCCCGCAGCTTAATAGCAAGGAAGTCGACTTAAATAAACTTAAAACCAATCTGGAAGCAGACGCTTCAAAATTTGAAAATGGTTCTTTTACCTACAATCTAAATTATGATTATCTGCTGGCCAATGCAGTGAAAAAAGACTTTATCATCAGTGAAGAAATTCTAAAATTGAAGGAAGTTCCTTCACAACTTCAGATGATGGTAGAGAAAAGCCCTGAAATCAAAATTGAAGAAAAAGCCGATTTTTCCCTATTAGAGTTTGCTAAAAAACAGAAGTTTGCAAGTTCAGAGGCGCTTAGTGTAATGGCAACAGGAATTTATCAGGCAATTTTACCGACGAATTTCTTAATTGTTGACAGAAGCATTAGCAGTGCCCTCCCTGATTATGCCTTGTTGGGATTGGAGGCAAAGGTCAGCCCTGCTAAAAATACTGATCTAATGATAAAGAATCCAAATAAAACTGCCTATACACTAGTATTGAATTTAAATAACAATGTTCTTAAAGTCAGCCTTAAAGGAGAAAAACTTCTCTATAATTATAAGATTAGTAATAAAGACGAACAGCTTCTAAAGCCAAAAACAATTGTTCAATATAGTCCATTGCTTAAATCCGGGAAATCGATGGTGAAGGCTGAAGGTTCTGATGGAAAATTCGTAAAGGTTTACCGTGAGATATACCAGGGCGGGCAGCTCCTAAAAAGTGAATTGATTTCAGAGGACTATTACCCGCCTGTCTATCGCGTCGAAATTCATGCATTAACAGGAACGAAACAGGGTGCAACAACAAACACAGGAAGCCAGTCGGGAAGTACAACCAACTCCACAACTTCCGGAACCAATTCTAATGGTCAAACTGCTTCAACATCTGATGTATCACAACAAGATTCTAATTCAGATGGCCTATGGGGGAAATCGAATGAACAGCCTAAATAGTTTGGAGACCAAAAAGAAGCAAAGCAGAAAGCGACTGGGCGATTTATTAATTGAAGAAGGCATCCTTACACAGGAACAGCTGCAACAAACATTGATCGAAAAGGAGCCGAATCAAAAGATTGGCGAAGCATTGCTGCAAAGAGGGTTTATAACAGACCTTCAGTTAGCGGAGGTGCTGGAGTACCAGCTCGGTATCCCATATATAAACCTATTTCAATATCCCTTTGATACAAGCCTTTTTTCGCTTATTTCAAAGGATATGGCAAGGCGTAATTTAATTGTTCCGCTGAAAAAAGAGGGGAACAAGCTATTTGTTGCCATGGTAAACCCGATGGACTTTATCATCATTGACGATTTACGGCTGTCGACAGGTTTCCAAATTGAAACAGTAATAGCTACCAAGGACGATATTTTACGAACCATCAACAAATATTATGATAACGACGAAGGGCTTGAAGAGTTATTCGATGATTTGTCTGCAAGCGAGAGGGCGCGGGATGAGGACGTAACCAATCAGGACTCACCGATTGTCCGTCTTGTCAATCAGCTTTTGACAAATGCGGTCATCCAAAAAGCCAGTGATATTCATATCGATCCACAGGAAACAAAGATTGTGATCCGATATCGTGTCGACGGAGTCCTAAGAGTTGAGCGTGTGCTCCCACGTCATATGCAAAGCGTGTTGACTGCAAGGATAAAAATTATGTCAAATCTTGATATCACTGAGCATCGGATTCCACAGGACGGCCGAATTAAGATTCATCTTGATTTTCATCCGATTGATCTTCGTGTCTCCACACTTCCTACCGTGTATGGAGAGAAAATCGTAATGCGTCTCTTGGATATGGGAGCCGCTCTAAATGACTTAAATAAAATTGGCTTTAATACAGTAAATTTTAAGCGTTTCAATGAATTAATCGAACAGCCGACAGGAATTGTCCTAATAACGGGTCCTACTGGTTCAGGTAAGTCTTCTACACTTTATGCTGCACTAAATAAACTTAACAGTGAGCAGGTCAATATTATTACGATTGAAGACCCTGTTGAGTATCAAATGGAAGGAATTAATCAAATCCAGGTGAATGCGAATGTCGGAATGACCTTTGCGGCGGGACTCCGGTCCATACTCCGGCAGGACCCGAATATCATCATGGTTGGTGAGATCCGGGATAAAGAAACAGCTGAAATTGCCATCCGTGCTTCATTGACAGGGCATTTAGTATTAAGTACCCTGCACACGAATGATTCCTTGGGAACAGTGACACGCCTGATTGATATGGGTGTGGAACCCTTTTTGCTTGCATCCTCATTAAGCGGCATTGTGGCCCAGCGGTTAGTTCGGAAAGTATGCCGGGACTGTGCAGAAGAACAAGAAATTTCTATGAGAGAAAAGGATATTTTTGCAAGGCGCGGGATCAAGATTGATAAAATAACTCGCGGCAAGGGCTGTGCATCTTGCAATATGACCGGCTATAAAGGCCGGATTGCCCTGCACGAGGTGTTGGTCATTAATGACGATATTCGCAGAATTATAATGAATGATAATTCCTTTCAAAAGTTAAGGGAAAATGCCATCAAGAATAAAACCATCTTTTTGATAGATGACGGCTTGCTTAAGGTAAAACAAGGCTTAACCACAACAGAAGAAGTATTGCGAGTTGCAACTTTGGAGTAGGAGTAAGGGATATGAAAGAAAAAATTGATAACATTCTCCGTGCTGCGCTTGAATTTAAAGCGTCCGATATCCATTTGACTGTTGGTGTTCCACCAATTTTCCGAATTAATGGCGATATAAAGCGATACGGGAAGGATATACTATCACCCGCCGATACTGAAGAAATGGCCAGGATGATTGTCCCTGAAAACATGTGGGACATATTTAAGGATAGGGGAGAGCTTGATTTCTCATACGGGCTTCCGGGTGTTTCTCGCTTTCGTGTTAACGCCTATCATCAACGGAAGAGCGTTTCCATGGCACTCCGGGTTGTTGCTTCGAAAACACCCACAATAGAGGAATTAGACATGCCTCCAATTATTACCAATTTAGTTGAAAGACCGCAAGGGTTAATTCTTGTGACCGGGCCGACAGGAAGCGGTAAATCCACGACGCTTGCATCGATGATTGATTATATGAACCGGACGATGCGCAAGCATATTATTACGCTTGAAGACCCAATTGAGTATCTTCATAAACACGGAAATTCGATAATTGATCAGCGTGAAGTCGGTTTTGATACAAAGACATATGCCAATGGTCTTAAAGCAGCACTTCGTCAGGATCCGGATGTTATTCTTGTTGGGGAAATGCGGGATCTGGAAACAATCGGAATTGCCATTACAGCTGCTGAAACTGGCCACCTTGTTCTTGGAACATTACATACATCCAGTGCACCATCGACAATAAACAGGATTATCGATGTTTTTCCTCCGGCACAGCAGCCGCAAATCCGGGTCCAGCTTGCTTCGGTGTTGGTTGGGGTAATATCCCAGCGCTTGTTCCCGACTTTTGATAAAAAAGGGAGGAAGGCTGCAACGGAAATTCTCGTTAATAATCCAGCGATTGCTAATTTAATCAGAAATGAAAAGATCCACCAAATCCAGAGTACAATGCAAACGTCGAGAGCACAGGGAATGCACACACTAGAAATGAGCATAAAAGACTTGCTTGACCGCAATCTAATTCAGAAAGAAGCGGCGGCAAAATATTTACAAGAAAAGGCGATGCTCGATGGCTAGATTTAAATATTCAGGACGCGACAAGCGCGGGAAAAAAGAGGGCATCATTACGGCAGGTTCCAAACGGGATGCCATGTTCAAGCTAAAGGATGACGGTATTCGTGTCATTGAATTGACAGAGGTTCCTGAGACCCTGATGACGATGGAATTATCGTTTGGAAACCCCGTTAAACTTCAGGATTTTGTTATTTATTTAAGGCAATTTGCTACTTTGCTGAAGGCGGGGGTATCCATTGTGGATGCTACATCTGTCCTTGCCGCACAAACAGAAAGTAAAGCGTTAAAAAGGGTCTTATTGGACGTGGAACAGGAACTGCGAGAGGGAAATCCCTTTTCTGATGCAGTATCAAAACACACTAAAATATTTAATTCGATGTTTATTAACATGGTCAGGGCCGGTGAAGTCAGCGGGAATATGGACGGGACGCTTGAGCGTTTAGCAGAGGATTTTGAAAAGCAGCACCATACGAAGCAAAAAGTTGTCTCCGCCTTGACTTACCCGCTCGCCATTGGAATAATTGCCATTTTTGCGGTTATCTTCCTGCTTGTTGGTGTTGTTCCTAAATTTGTAAAGATGTTTGATGATTTGGGTGCAGAACTGCCGGGAATAACGAAATTCGTCCTATCTGCCAGTAAATTCATGCAATCCTACTGGTGGGTCGTTCTCCTTATTTTCTTGGCAATTTATTTATTTTTTTATTTCATCAAAAG
>CAYNUT010000007.1:33495-44011 GCA_964400595.1 uncultured Neobacillus sp.
CCGATGAGCAATCACTGGGCCTTTCCTCCACTCGTCACGCAAATGATTTCGATTGGGGAAGGAACAGGTGCATTAGATGCGATGCTGTCAAAGATTGCGGAATTTTACGAAAAAGAAGTAGAGGCAAGTACCGACCGATTAAAATCATTAATCGAACCGATCATGATTGTCTTTTTAGCGGGTATTGTCGGGGTTATTGTCCTGTCGATTATGATGCCGATGTTCTCAATGTTTGACCAAATGATCTAATTTTACAAATTTGTGTAAAAAGTTTCAAATATCTTTCAAATAAGATAAAAAGTCCAAAAATTCTCTTTTCTATTATTGTCAGTTATTGTATACTCATAGTGAATTCATGATAGGTTAATAGAATCCAAAGGAGTGGTAAAATGGTACAGGCAATGAAATTAAAGATGAAGGAACAAAAAGGCTTCACCCTGATCGAATTGCTGGCAGTAATCGTTATCTTAGGGATCATCGCAGCAATTGCAATTCCGGCGATTGGGAATGTTATCAACAAATCAGACAATAAAGCTAAAGTGCAAGATGCTTTACTGATTATTGATGCAGCTAAGTTATATGTAGCTGACAATAATCCAAATGGTCCAATTTTCTTGTCAATGGATGGAGCAGGGGATAAAAAAGGTAGTTCTGCAGATAATGCTATTCCATTGAATAGTTACCTTGACCGAGTAAAAGATAAGGATTTTGTTGTTTCTGTAACTTACACTCCAGCGACCCCTACCACTGCAGCGAAGTATTCTTATTCGATAACTAACCATGATTCTGTAATGGTAATTGATACTAATGCAAAGGATAAAACAGGATCTGTTAGTGAGAAAGAATTAACAGAATTTAAATAATGGTAAATAGCATATTTTTTGTATACGGGTTACTTCTAGGCTCCTTCTTCAACGTCGTCGGCCTGAGAGTGCCATTAAAGAAATCGATTGTAACACCACGATCTGCATGTCCCACTTGCGGGCATCAGTTGACACCATTTGAACTTATTCCTGTCATTTCATATATGCTTCAAAAGGGGAAATGCCGCGGCTGTCAGTCGCGGATTTCTCCTATCTATCCGTTTTTTGAATTGTTAACGGGACTCCTGTTTGCCGCTGCACCATACATTGTTGGATGGTCCGGGGAATTAGTCGTTGCCTTAACGTTAATTTCAATGTTTATGATTATCACCGTTTCCGATATTCATTATATGATCATCCCTGATAAAATTTTAATCTGGTTTGCAGGGATTTTTTTATTGGAACGGATCATTTGGCCGTTAACCCCTTGGTGGGACAGCCTGTTGGGGGCTGTTGCGGGGTTTCTTCTTCTGCTCATCATTGCCGTTGTCAGCAAAGGCGGCATGGGCTTTGGCGATGTGAAACTTTATGCACTGCTGGGTCTTATCTTAGGTTTTAAACTTGTCTTATTATCATTTTTTCTTTCAACACTTTATGGCGCAGTTATTGGCAGTTTGGCGCTTCTATTTAGAATCGTTAAAAAGCGTCAGCCGATTCCGTTTGGGCCATTTATTGCAGCAGGGACATTGACAGCTTATTTTTGGGGTATCGAACTAATCGATTTATATTTGCAATTTCTAAAACAAGGATTTTAATTAAGGGGTAACAGATAATGGCATTTTCCCTCTTTTCAGTTCAAAACAGAATAATCAACCTGGTATTAAACGACCACTCGATTCGCTTTTTGGAGTTAAAACAGGCGGCTCCTCCTATACCGCAAAGGTGGAGCGAACGCTTTTTGCCTCCGGGAATTATAAGTGATGGGAAAATTGTGGATATCGATTCTCTGTCCAGCATTCTTGAAGAGTGTATTGACGAATGGAAGATTCGCAGACGTTCGATTCGTTTTATTGTTCCAGACCCGCTAGTCATCATCCGAAAGGTCTCGATTCCAGCCGATGTTCAGGAGGATGAAATAAAAGGGCATCTGTATCTTGAATTGGGCTCCACCATTCATTTGCCATTTGAAGAGCCAGTTTTCGATTATTATCTAATTGAAAATAATGGGAAGACAAAGGATTTACTTTTATTTGCTGCACCTGAGCAGTATGTGATGGAATATGTTGATCTGCTCTCTAAGTTAAAGTTAAATCCACTGGCGGCTGATATTTCTCCGCTCTCATTGTACAGGTTATATCATCACTTGGAACTTGCAAACCAGGGTGATGTCCTTTTTACTGTTCAATTTGATCTAACCAGTGTGAATTTCTGTATCTTTGATGGGGCAGTTCCATTGGTTATGCGCCACTTTTCACTTTCCTTCAATATAGACAATTGGGAAATCGACCATAATTCAACAGGGGCGATCATTTACAAATTTACCGGCGATCCAGACGAACTGGTAAGGCAGCTTGAAGATATTTTTAAAGAAATCAATAAGCTGTTGGACTTCTACAGGTATTCGTTAAATAATGAAAAACAAGAAGTAACAAAGTTTCTATTGAATGGCGACCACCCAATGCTGATGGCAATTTATGATGAAATGAAAGAGAGATTTGAAATTCCTATTCAGATGATCCCGATTGAGGCCCAACCAAATAACGGACAGGGAAATATACCCGTTAATCTCACATTGTCTTTAGGTCTCGCGTTAAAAGAGGTGCAATAATGTTAGTAGAAATTAACCTGCTCCCTCAAAAAGAACCAAGGAAATTCAATATTCTCTATTTAATCATTATCATTGTACTATTAGCGCTAATTGGCGGTTTTTATTTTTGGCTGATTCATTCTGCCAAAAGTGATATTGCCAGCGTTGAACAGCAGATCCAAACGACTAAGAAAATAGCTGAGAAAACGGAAAAAAATGCTGGTAAAACCAACGATCCGATATCAGCAAGTTTACTGAGGACGGCAGTGGATTGGGTGTCCGATTACCCAATCGAGACCATACCTGTTATGAACCATTTAACAGGGCTTCTGCCGGAACGCGGCTTTATTCAATCCTTTGCCTATACAGAGGCTGGCACTGTTACGATTAGTGTTCAGTTTGACAGCGCCCGTGAAGCTGCTTACTTTCTAGAATGCCTAAAAGAATCTAAGTGGGTTAAAGAAGCGAGTCTGGATTCCTTAAGTGTTATTGAAATAAAAGAAACCACTGAATCAGCAGGGCAATCTAATCAAACATCTTCCAATAGTTCTAATCTGAATGGACAAAATACAACAAATAAGAATACAGATAATCAAGGCACTAATAATACGAATACAGCAAATACAGAAAATCAAACTGCTAATTCAAATGCAACAACTTCCCAAAATATGAATACGACCAATACAGGCACTGCATCCAAAAATAATGCAGCAAAGTCTGATAAAAATATTCTTCCAAGGTATCTTGGTCAATTTCAAATTACATTTGATAAAGATGCAATTAAAAAGGATACTGAAAAGAGCAAGAAGAAAGAGGAAGGAGTGACAGGTTCATGATGCCACGCCTCTCGAAAATAGATAAACTCATCATTGCAATCGGTGCTCTTTTATTAATCTTCCTAATTGTTTATGCCCAGTTCTTCTCGCTTGCATCTTTAAAATCTGATATCGGCATTAAGCAGCAAGCTTTAAAGACGGAGCAAAAATTGCTGGATATGATAACACGGAAAAAGACAATCACAACTGCTGCTGAACCCGTCAATACAAGTGAACTGCAGAAAAAGGTTCCAGTTGATCCACTTCAAGAGCAGTTTATCTTAGAATTGGAAAAGGCTGAAACAGTATCAAAAAGTGAAATTAAATCAATGAGCTTTTCCAAGGATGCTGAGGTTATCCCTGCAGATAGTCAAACAGGTACTGAAATCACAGGAAATTCGCAAAATACTTCTCAGAAACAAACTCAGCCAGCGCAGAGTGCAGAAAATCAAGCAAATCAAACAGGTTCCAAACAACAGGATGAACAGACTCCTGCAGGTTTAAAAAAGCTCACTGTACAGCTTCAGGTTGAATCGCCTTCCTATGAGGACTTTGAAAAATTTATTGATACACTTGAATCTCTAACTCGCATTGTTGTGGTCGAATCAATCAACTATTCAGGCGGGGAAGAGGTAACCACATTGGAACAGGAAGATAAACCATTGAGTTATACACTCACCGTTTCAATCTTTTACATGACAGGGCTAACCGACCTCGAGGGTGAACTTCCAAAACTTGATGCCCCAGCACCTGCAGGGAAGGAAAATCCGTTAAGTCAATTTCCTTCAACGGCACCTGCGCAGCCATAATTAGCAACATTGCGAAGTTAGAAATATTTTGGCGAAAGTCTATGATAACAAGACGACAAAAGTCTTGTTATTTTTTTTGTCCTGTATGATAGGATGGGATAAATTACCTTCAGACAAAGAAAGGAGAAGGAAATGTGGACAAGCCTAAGAAAGGCCATACGATTAAGATCAAAATAAATGGAGAAGAGAAAACCATTCATGAAGAACCTCGAAAACAAGATTCAGAACCCGCTATCGAAAAAGCTCCTAAAGTAGTAAAAATTTATCCCGATATTCCAGACCCTGAAGTATATTTGGAAGCGGCGGCAGCACAGGAATCCGTTGATGAAAGCTTTGACTGGATTATTCCTGAATCTTCAGAGGATGAAATAGAAGTGTTTAAAACAGCAAGCTTTAAGGGGCCCAAAAAAAGCAGCGGCCGCACATCTTTCCCTAAAAAGAAGAACGGCAGGCCTTTAGGACCGATCCTTATTTCAGCTGCATTTGCCATCCTTATCGGAACAACTATTGGTGTTTTTATGCTAAAGCTGGTCATAACAGAACCGAATGAAAAAGTTTTAACCGAACCGAAAGTTGTCCTGAATGAAAAAGGGGATTCGAATAAAAAGAATCCGAAACATGCCTCTGCAGCGCTTACACAATTAACGACCTATGCCGTTCAAGGAGGAGTCTATTCCTCCAAAGAAGGTGCCAAGGAAAATACGGATCTACTTATTTCAAAGGGGATTCCAGCTCAATTAGTAGAAATGAGCGGCAAATATTATATTTTTCTTGGTGTGGCGGATTCGCTTGAAACAGCCAAAACACTAGGGACCCAGTACAAAGACCTGGGGGCGGAAGGAGCTTTTGCCAAGCCGCTGTTACTTGATGAAAAGAAGATTTCCGATGTGAGCTCAAGTGAAAAGAGGTTTATAGAATCAGTTCCGAAAATCTACCAAATGTTATCCGCTGCGACATCCAACGCTATTGTTACGAAATCCATATCAGAAGAAGCTTTTAAGACACTTACCGGAGTTGAGGAACAATTTAAAACAAGCGGGATCAAAAATGAAAAAGTCAAAGGACTTAAGACTCAATTAAACGCTGCCAATGAAAAAGTGAAGGTGTTTCAAAAGTCAAAAGATGCTAAAGTTTTGGGGGAGGCACAGCAGCATTTATTAAATTTCCTTTCTCTTTATTATTCAATGTGATATCCTTTCCGACATAAGCCGCTATTTTCCGGGAAATAACAACACTATTAAGCCTGTCCAAATAGGGCGGGTTTTTTTATGGTAACAATCGTCAATGATTTTGCATATTTTGACAGTTATCTTCAAAATTTAATGATATAAAAATTGTTTGCTTCTACAATTTCTGATACGATTAAATTGTATCTCCCTAAATGAAAAGCAAAAAGGTAAGGTGATGGCATGAAGAACCTCATTTTAGCCTCTTCTTCTCCACGGCGAAAAGAACTTCTAGAAACTCTCCGTTTAACATTCGCGATTTCAAGCAGTGATGTGGATGAAAGCTTCGATCCAGCTCTTTCTCCAGAGGAAGTAGTGAAAGAGCTGGCCAATCGTAAAGCGCAGGCAGTTTTTAAGGAAAATCCGGATGCTTTCGTCATTGGTTCAGACACTATTGTGGTTGCGAATAATCGAATTTTAGGAAAGCCAGCTGATGAGGCAGAAGCAATTTCAATGTTGAAAAGTTTGTCAGGTACGAAGCATGATGTCTTTACAGGTGTTTCCATTGTGTCTCCAACCAGCTCCACAAGTTTTTTTGAAAAAACAGAAGTATGGTTTTGGGAGTTAACGGACGCGGAAATACAGTCATATGTGAAAAGCGGCGAACCGCTCGATAAAGCAGGTGCATATGGCATCCAACAGCTTGGAAGCATGCTTGTCAAAAAAATAAATGGAGACTATTTTGCGGTTGTCGGTCTGCCTGTTGCAAGGACTGTACGGGAATTAAAACGGTTAGGCTTCGAGCTGCCCTATTAATTTTTCCAGTATTAACTCCCAATTATGAGGGAGGAAAAAAAGTGTCCAGCAATACAAATACAATAATGATCCGTGATTTTCCGCAGGATGAAAGGCCCAGGGAGCGATTTATCCAGCATGGACCGCAAAGCTTATCCAACCATGAATTAATTGCCATACTGCTTAGAACTGGAACGAAGGAGGAATCGGTGCTGCAGCTGTCGAACCGCCTTTTGACCCATTTCGAAGGCTTACGGCTGTTAAAATCGGCTACTTTAGAAGAAATAACAGAAATTAAAGGCATCGGCTCGGCGAAGGCGGTACAGATCCTGGCGGCGGTCGAGATTGGCAGGAGAATTGCCAACCTAGAGTTTAATGACCGTTATGTCATCCGCTCCCCGGAGGACGGGGCGAAGTATGTCATGAACGACATGCGGTTCTTGTCTCAGGAGCATTTTGTCTGTCTATATTTAAACACCAAGAATCAGGTCATTCATAAACAAACTATTTTTATCGGGAGCCTAAACGCCTCTATTGTGCATCCAAGGGAGGTTTTTCGCGAAGCATTAAAGCGGTCAGCTGCTTCTGTTATTGCTCTTCATAATCACCCCTCAGGAGACCCTTCTCCGAGCCGTGAGGACATCGAGGTGACCAAGAGACTTGTGGAATGCGGGAAAATTATCGGGATTGATTTGCTCGACCATTTGATCATTGGTGAAAATAAGTTTGTAAGTTTAAAGGAAAAAGGTTATTTATGATACTATGATTTTATTTGACGTTACGATATAATATTGGTTATGATTTTTTAGGACTGTATTAAAAATGCTAGATAATTGTTCAGAAAAAAAGACATGATATAAAAGGTCATTACCTTTTTTGCATTTCGTATCAGAAAGGGAGATACAACATTATGTTTGGAATTGGTGCAAGAGATCTTGGGATTGACTTGGGTACTGCGAATACCCTCGTTTACCTAAAAGGAAAAGGAATTGTATTACGAGAGCCATCGGTTGTGGCACTGCAGACAGATACAAAAAGTATTGTTGCTGTCGGGAACGATGCCAAAAACATGGTTGGACGGACACCAGGGAATGTGGTGGCCACCAGACCGATGAAAGACGGCGTTATTGCTGATTTTGAAACGACTGCTGCCATGATGAAATATCATATCCGCCAGGCGTTAAAGAGCAAGAGCTTTTTCTCCGGAAAGCCTTATGTGATGGTATGTGTTCCATCCGGAATCACAGCGGTTGAGGAGAGAGCCGTTATCGATGCGACAAGGCAGGCCGGGGCAAAGGATGCTTATACGATCGAAGAGCCATTTGCAGCCGCAATCGGGGCCAACCTGCCTGTATGGGAGCCTACTGGCAGTATGGTGGTAGATATTGGCGGCGGTACGACTGAAGTGGCGATTATTTCTTTAGGCGGCATTGTCACAAGCCAATCAATCCGCATTGCGGGTGATGAAATGGATGAATCAATCATTTCTTATATTCGCAAAAATTATAATTTAATGATCGGTGACAGGACAGCTGAAACGGTTAAAATGGAAATAGGCTCTGCAGGCATACCTGAAGAAATCCCTAATATGGAAATCCGCGGCCGCGATTTATTGACGGGGCTGCCGAAGACCATCGAAATAACTGCGAAGGAAATTTCCACCGCTTTAAACGACACCGTTTATGCAATTGTCGATGCTGTAAAGAATACTCTTGAAAAAACTCCACCGGAGCTTGCGGCAGATATTATGGACCGGGGAATCGTCCTGACTGGCGGCGGTGCGCTCCTAAGGAATTTGGACAGGGTCATCAGCGAAGAAACGAAAATGCCGGTCTTGATTGCTGAAAACCCGCTCGACTGTGTTGCAATCGGGACAGGAAAAGCGCTTGACCATATTCATTTATTTAAAAATAAGGCGAAATAATTTCGCTAGAAAAAATATTAGAGGTGTATCATCATGCCACAGTTCTTTTTGAATAAACGTCTGATTGTTTTGCTTGTCAGCATAATTGTTCTCGTGGCATTGATTGGGTTTTCTTTGAGGGAGAGAAGTAAACTGTCCTGGCCGGAGCAATTTGTCAAAGACACGACCGGCTGGGTTCAATCCCTGGTTTCGAAGCCTGCCAATTATTTCGCAGGTTTTTTTGAAAATCTCCAGGATTTGCAAAATACATATGAAGAGAATAAGGAATTAAAAACGCGTGTTGAAAAAATTGTCAGCCTTGAGGCCAAGGTCCAAGAGCTTGAAAAAGACAATAAAGAATTGCGTGATATTCTCGGTGAGAAAAAGACCCTGAGAGATTTTGAACCGCTGCCGGCTACTGTTATTGGCAGAAATCCTGATCGTTGGCATGAAATGATTATTATCGATAAAGGCAATCTCAATGGAATCAAAAAAAATATGGCTGTAGTGACAGCAAAAGGTCTAATTGGAAAGGTGAAAAACGTTACCCAGTTCAGTTCAACCGTGCAGCTGTTAAGTGCCATGGACCCTAAGAACCGGATTTCTGTTACTATTCAAGGCGGTACTAATGTGTACGGCTTTGTGCAGGGATTTGATGACAAGAAGAAATTACTTTTAGTCAAAAGCATTCCTTCCGGTACAAAAATTGAAAAAGGGCAACTAGTCGTTACTTCCGGAAAAGGCGGTGTCTTTCCAGAAGGTTTAGTGGTAGGGAAGGTAGTTGAGGTGAAACCGGACCAGTACGGGCTTAATCAAACGGCACTGGTCAAGCCGGGAGCGGATTTTTACGATATCGAAAATGTAATCGTCATTAAACGCTTAATGACCCAGCCGGCAAAAGCAGACATGACAGATGGGAAGGAGGAGGAGCTGTGAGAAAATTCCTTCTTCCTCTTTTATTTATCATTCTTTTTCTCTCTGAAAGTCTTACCGTTCAGTTTCTACCCTTGGAAGTATTCGGACATGAGCGGATATTGGTTCCCCGCTTTCTTTTTTCTGCTCTAATTTTTTTAACGATTTTTGTGGGAAGAAAACAAGGGATCATATATGCGGCGATTTTCGGACTATTATTCGATATCGTTTATGTTGAAATTATCGGTATTTACCTTTTTCTTTATCCATTTATCTGCTATCTGGCAGCAAAAATCATGCATGAGATGCAGGCGAATATCATCATTGTATTCCTTGTCAATCTAGCAGGAATTGCGCTGCTTGAGGTCGGAGTGTATGAAATGGATGTTTTAATCCATGTGACAGACCTCCATTTTTTCAGCTTTCTCAATCTTCGTTTTTATCCGACTCTCATATTTAATGCGGTGATATTGCTGATTGCGGCCTACCCGTTAAAGCGGCTTTTTGAAAAATATGCTGATTCATTAAGAGATGAATAATTAAAAAAAGGAGAATGAACGCATCGTGTCGAATTTTTATTAAGATAGTATGTCTTCAGATTCGGGGTTTGGAAAATTCATTCCAAAATAGGTCCCGAAATGCTTTCTTATGTGATGAGGTGAAAAATTCTCCATGAAAAATCGACAAAATGTTACAATAAAAGGGACGAAGGACGGACTGGTCCTTCACCTTGATGATAGCTGTTCCTACCAGGAGCTTAAACGGGAATTGGATCAAAAGCTGTCGGCTAACTCCAGGACGCAGGATGAGCGCCACTTAATCACCGTTAAGGTAGAGGTTGGCAACCGGTTTTTAACCGATCAGCAGCGGGAAGAGCTGAAAAATTTAATTCGTCAGAAAAAGAATTTAGTGGTCGATGATATTGAAACAAATGTGATCACCAAGGATGAAGCAAACCGCCTAAAGGCGGAAAACGAGGTTGTGACTGTTTCAAGTATCATCCGCTCTGGTCAGGTCTTAAAAGTCCCAGGTGATTTACTGTTAATTGGGGATGTCAATCCGGGCGGAACGGTTATGGCTGGAGGAAATATTTTTATTATGGGAACCTTAAAGGGAATCGCTCATGCTGGCTGTTTCGGAAATGAAGAGGCAGTGATTGCCGCTTCAAGCATGAAGCCGTCACAGCTAAGAATCGCTGATTGCTTGAATCGGGCGCCCGACCATGCTCAAAATGGTGAAAACCGGGAAATGGAATGTGCGTATATTGATAAAAACCATCAAATCATTATTGATAGATTGCAAGTTTTAATGCATTTAAGGCCAAATTTGACTAGTTTAGAAGGGGGACATTAAAGTGGGAGAAGCAATAGTAATTACATCCGGTAAGGGCGGAGTAGGCAAAACAACAACTTCTGCTAATATTGGCACATCTCTGGCCCTTCAAGGAAAAAAAGTATGCTTAGTGGATACAGACATCGGCCTTCGAAACTTAGATGTCGTTATGGG
>CAYNUT010000007.1:44066-46685 GCA_964400595.1 uncultured Neobacillus sp.
ACTTGAAAACAGAATTATTTATGACCTGGTGGATGTCGTGGAAAAGAGATGTAAAATCCATCAGGCATTGGTGAAGGATAAACGATTCGATGGACTGCTTTATTTACTGCCTGCTGCGCAAACAGTTGATAAAACAGCCGTAAAGCCCGAGCAGATGAAAGAATTAATTAATGAATTAAAACAGGAATATGACTATATCATTATCGATTGTCCTGCAGGAATTGAACAGGGCTATAAAAACGCTATCGCCGGTGCTGACAAAGCTATCGTTGTCACAACGCCTGAAGTTTCTGCCGTACGCGATGCCGACCGGATAATTGGCCTTTTGGAAAAAGAAAAAAATATGGAGTCTCCAAAGCTTGTAGTCAACCGGATTCGCAATCATATGATGAAGAGCGGAGACATGCTCGATATTGATGAAATTACTCAGCATTTATCAATTGAGTTAATCGGCATTGTTGCTGATGATGAAGAGGTCATTAAAGCTTCCAATCACGGTGAGCCGATTGCCCTTAATCCTAACAGCAAGGCATCGATTGCGTACCGCAATATTGCCAGAAGGATTCTTGGCGAATCCATTCCGCTTCAGCAGCTGGAAGAGCCGAATAATAGTGTTTTTACGAAACTGAAGAAATTTTTTGGTGTTCGGTAATAATTTTTGCCTGTCCGCACAATCTGCATGGACAGGCTTTTTTATTTTTCAAGTCATAGCATTACTTCCCATTTCATAGACTTGTACAAAAAGCGGGAAAAGGGTTGATGGGGATGGCACGCTCTTCAGCAGATGAAATTCGGCGGCGGATTGCCAGGCGGAAGAAAGAACAAGAATCTGCCAAAAAAACGCGTGAACGGGAAATGACTTGGCCGGGAGATGAGGAAAAACACGGTTTCCAATATATGCCACCTTCATTTGGTTCCAAAGGGGATAGCTCACATCCATTATTTAAAAAAGAAGTATTCTTTTTCAAAATATTAGCTTCTGTCCTCCTGTTTTTAGTGGTTGCGTTTTTGTTCCGCAATCATACTGCATCGTTGGACCCTGCCAGAAACATGGTTATGAAGGCAATGGATAATGATTTTAAGTTTACAGCGGTATCTAAGTGGTATGAGGAAAAGTTTGGCAAGCCGCTTGCCCTTCTTCCTTTTACAGAGGAGGATCAAACCGGAAAAAAAGAGGCGGGTCCGAAGAAAACGGCTGTTGAAGTTTCTGGGAGGATTCTTGAAAATTTTAAAAAAAATGGCCAGGGCATCATGATTGAGACGGCAAAGGGCTCTCCGGTTAAGGCGATCAATGACGGCCATGTCGTCTTCGCTGGAGTGAAGGAAGGCTTGGGAAAAACAGTCATTGTCCAGCATGCAGACAATACGGAAACCTGGTACGGAAATCTAGCGGATATTAAGGTCAAACTATTTGAGTATATTGAAAAACGAACGGTGGTAGGCACGGTATCGGAATCAACTGGTGATGATAAAACAAAAGGCAAGTATTATTTTTCCATTAAAAAGGATGATGAGTTCATCGACCCGATTCAGGTGATTCGATTTGAATAATGCGATCACATTGCTTCGACAGGTTTACATCCATCCGTTGTTATGGATCGTGGTTGCTGTATCCATTGCTACCGCACATTTTCTCGAGGTTTGTTTGCTTTTAGGGATTATTTTTATTCATGAAATGGGGCATGCTGCTGCGGCATCCTTTTTTTCATGGCGCATAAAAAGAATTACCCTCCTGCCCTTTGGAGGGGTTGCCGAGATGGATGAGCACGGCAACAGGCCGTTAAAAGAAGAGGCCATCGTGGTGCTGGCCGGACCGCTTCAACATGTCTGGATGGTGGCAGCAGCCTTGATATTGTATTCCCTGAACCTGATGCCGGAGGATTTATTTCGCCAGTTTCTTTACTACAATGCGATGATTTTCATTTTTAATTTATTTCCGGTATGGCCGCTTGATGGCGGCAAGCTGGTTTTCTTATTGCTCTCATTGAAAAATTCCTTCCCGGAGGCGCATCGTCGCTCCCTTTTTATCTCGTTTTTCTGCCTATGTTTATTTTCGATTATGATCTTGATTGCTGCTCCTACGCATATTAATGTATGGGTAGTCATTGCTTACATTTTTTTCACCCTTTACCATGAATGGAAACAGCGGCGATACGTGTTTATGCGCTTTTTATTGGAACGGCATTACGGAAAAAAATCAAGTCTGCAGCAATTGAAGCCGATTCAGGCCGATGAGCAGGAATTACTAATCGACGTTTTAGAAAAATTCCAGCGCGGCTGCAAACACCCGATTATTGTGGAAACCGAGGGCAGGGAAAAAGGAAGATTAGACGAAAATGAGCTCCTGCACGCCTATTTTACCGAAAGACGGCTGACCGATAAAATCAGCGACCTTCTCTTCTTATATTAAAAAAGGTTATAATGGTTTCAAAATGGAAGCGCCCGGGTAAACGAGCGCTTTTCACTGTGACTAGGGGGCTATTAGAGACAATTCAGAGGAAAGTCTGGTCGTTTTTGTCCAATAGAAGGCCTCTAAAGGACAATTTGCGGGAAAAACATCCGAATTTGTCCAATAGAAGGCCTCTAAAGGACAATTTAGGTGAGAATAGGACCGTTTTT
>CAYNUT010000007.1:46785-63707 GCA_964400595.1 uncultured Neobacillus sp.
AAGGCTTCTAAAGGACATTTCGAGGGAAATCAGTCCTGTATTGTCCAATAGAAGGTCTTACTGAAGAAAAAACCCGTTAATAGCCTTAATACGGCAATTCCCGAATCAAATAAACAATTTATTATTTATATAAAGCGAGGACGCTAGTTTGGAAACTTTAATTATCAATTACACGCCCCGGGAGAAGCGGTTCGCATATTTAAAGGATAACCGGGTTGAAAAAATCATCATCGACCGGCCGGAACACCGCTCACTGGTCGGCAATATTTACTTAGGGATAGTGACGAAGGTGCTTCCTGGGATGAATGCCGCCTTCATCGATATTGGTGAAGAGAAAAATGCCTATTTGCACCGTGACAGCCTGCCATCATATGTTCTATCATCCGAAAAACAGAAGAACATCACTTCGTTTGTTCATCAGGGCGAAAAAATGCTCGTACAGGTGGAAAAGGACGCGGCCGGCACCAAGGGGCCAAAAGTAAAAGGGATAATCGAAATACAGGGTAATCACCTTATTTACATGCCCAGAGGATATTATGTGGCGGTATCGAAAAAAATCGGCGATGAGTCACGGCATGCAGCGCTCAGACACCTTGGCGGCCGTCTCAAAACGGAGGAAGAGGGAATCATTTTTCGCACCTCCAGCCTTACCGCTACAGAAGAGGAAATCCTTGGAGAACTAGAAACCTTAAGGCAGCGATACAGGGATATGCAGCAGCAAGTAACCAAAAAGCCAGGATTAATTTTTCAGAAGGACACCTTTATCGAAATGATCTCGGCCCAAGCGGCAAGAATGAAGTCAGGACAAGTAATAGCCGATGATCTGGCGGTTAAAAAAATGCTTGAACAGGTAAACGGGAACCTAAAGCATACATATTACAACGGAAAAGAGAATATTTTTTCTGCAAACAAGGTGGAGCATGAAATCGACAAAGCACTAAAGCGAATTGTCTGGCTTGACCACGGTGCCTACCTTATTTTTGATGAAACAGAAGCACTTACGATCATTGATGTGAACACCGGGAAATTTTCCGGGAGGTCTGATTATCAGGATACCGTTCTCAAAACCAATCAGCTAGCAGCCCAAGAAATTATCTGGCAGCTCCGTCTCCGCGATATCGGCGGTATTGTTCTGATTGATTTTATTGATATGAAACGCGAAAAGGACAAGAGGGCCGTTCTCAATACTGTTGAAACGGAATTAGCCAAAGATGAAAAACGGACGAAAATCATCGGCTTTACCCCGCTTGGAATTTTACAATTAACAAGGAAGAAAACAAAAGTCACCCTATCAGAGGCACTCCAAGTGAAATGCCCTGTCTGTGAGGGCACCGGCCGCATCCTTAGTGCTGAGACCATCGCCTTCAGAATGGAAAGAGAACTCTTGGAGCACCGCTACAGCGATTTCGAGGCTATTTTAATAGAAACAACTCAGGAGGTAAAAGAAGCGCTGCTGGGCCCTGATGAAGCACACCGAGAGGCCTTAGAAGAGTTACTTCATGTTAGGCTTTATTTTTCCATTGAGCAAGCAGCCAAACCTTATTATATCCTGAAACAATTTGGCACGAAGGATGCTATCTCCCAAAAAAGGATTGACACTGTTGATTAAACTATGTTAGTATTCTAATGTTATGTTTGTAGCACCCGTGCTACAACCGCACAGAACAGGTAGTAAGATTTATGCCGATGTATAAACGCCTGTGCATGGCGAGTCTGAGTTTATAAGGAGGTGCAGTTCATGTACGCAATTATCGAAACTGGCGGTAAGCAGCTTAAAGTCGAAGAAGGCCAAGCAATCTACATTGAAAAATTAGATGCAGAAGCTGGTGAAACAGTTACTTTTGACAAGGTTCTTTTCGTTGGCGGTGAAACTGTAAAGGTTGGCAGCCCTGTTGTTGCAGGCGCTACTGTTACAGCGAAAGTTGAAAAGCAAGGCCGTCAAAAGAAAATCATCGTTTTCAAGTACAAAGCGAAGAAAAACAACCGTAAGAAGCAAGGTCATCGTCAACCTTACACTAAAGTTGTCATCGAAAAAATCAACGCGTAAGGTGTTGAGCAATAGATGATACGAATTAAGATTAATCGTACTGAGTCCGGGAAAATTCATTCCTTCGAAATTAGTGGTCATGCTTTGTTTGAGGAGCGTGGAAAAGATATTGTCTGTGCAGGAGTTTCTGCTGTATCAGTTGGTGCCATTAATGCAGTGCATGAGCTGACAAATGTTACTCCCGACCTTGAACATAGGGCTGATGGACTTCTCCGCTGCGTTGTCCCGGAAAATCTTCCTGAGGACATCTATGAGAAAGTTCAGTTGATCCTTGAAGCCATGATTGTTTCTTTACGATCGATTGAAGAAACGTACGGAGAGCACATAAAAATTACCTTCAAAAAGCAGGAGGTGGAGTAAATGTTATTAAAATTAGATCTTCAGTTGTTTGCATCTAAAAAAGGAGTAGGTTCGACAAAGAACGGACGTGACTCAATCGCAAAGCGCCTTGGTGCTAAGCGTGCAGATGGTCAATTTGTAACCGGCGGTTCTATCCTTTACCGTCAGCGCGGTACTAAAATTTATCCAGGTGAAAACGTTGGCCGCGGCGGAGACGATACACTTTTTGCAAAAATCGACGGTGTTGTTAAATTCGAACGCATGGGTCGTGACCGTAAAAAAGTGAGCGTATATCCAGTTGCTCAAGAAGCTTAAGATTTTTTTGAAAACTCTAACCACGCTGGTTAGAGTTTTCTTTTTAATATCATTGGTAAAAAAATCCATAATTTCCTTTAAAGCCTGCTTTCTAACAAAATTGCTTACTGCCGGTTACTTTTTTGATATACTATCACCAAACAGTTTTCCGAAAATGAATTGGGAGAGTAGGAAATGGAGAAAGAATGGGATCTTATTAACGTGCTGCGGCACTCGCGGCATGATTGGTTAAACCGGCTGCAAATTATTAAGGGAAACCTCGATTTAAATAGAATTGACCGCGCCAAGGCGGTTATTGATGAAATAGTGATGGAAGCTCAGCATGAAACGAAGCTGTCAAATATACATATGCCTTTGCTTGCCGCACTGCTGATCACGTCCAACTGGGAAAATCCTTTATTCAGGCTTGAATATGAAGTGCTCGAGGACCTCCCGACCATTAAAATCGATGATGCGGCCATAACAAATTGGACAAAATCCTTTTTTTCATGCTTAAATAAGGCCATTGAGGCATTTCAGGAAAACCATTTATCCATAACAATCGAACCGCAATCATCAGGCGTTCGTTTCTTTTTGGATTTTAGCGGAATAATAGTAAAAAGGGAACTGATTAAGAAATTCCTCTCAGAACCTGGACAACCCGAAATGGATGTCATGGTCAAGGAATTCACCCAAAGCGAACTCGCACTGGAGGTTTATATGCCCAGTATGTAAAATGGGCATAAATTGCGATTCTCGTCTTAAACATCAGTCAATTTATTCGTGAAGACGAGGGAGGATTCACATGTTTGTCGATCAAGTAAAAATTTATGTTAAGGGCGGCGACGGAGGCAATGGTATGGTCGCGTTCCGCCGTGAAAAATATGTTCCAAAGGGCGGCCCCGCAGGCGGTGACGGGGGCAAGGGAGCTAATGTCGTCTTCGAGGTTAACGAAGGCCTCCGCACCTTAATGGATTTCCGTTATCAGCGCCATTTCAAGGCACCCCGGGGTGAACATGGAATGTCGAAAAATCAGCATGGCAGAAACGCCAAGGATATGATTGTCAAAGTACCGCCTGGAACGGTCGTCATTGATGCTGATACAAAGGAAGTAATTGCCGATTTAGTGGAGCATGGACAACAGGCAGTGATTGCCAAGGGCGGCCGCGGAGGACGGGGAAATTCCCGCTTTGCCACACCGGCAAACCCTGCACCTGAACTCTCTGAAAACGGCGAGCCGGGGCAGGAACGCGATGTCATCCTTGAGCTGAAGCTGCTGGCTGATGTCGGTCTTGTTGGCTTTCCGAGTGTCGGAAAGTCCACACTGCTTTCTGTTGTTTCCTCGGCAAAGCCCAAAATCGCTGAATACCATTTTACGACCATCGTACCGAATCTTGGCATGGTGGAAACGGAGGACGGAAGAAGCTTCGTAATGGCAGACCTTCCCGGATTGATCGAAGGGGCCCATCAAGGAGTGGGGCTTGGGCATCAATTTTTACGGCATATTGAACGGACAAGGGTGATTGTCCATGTCATCGATATGGCATCCACGGAAGACAGGGACCCATTTGAGGATTTCCTGACCATTAATCGGGAATTACAAGAGTACAATCTCCGCTTGACAGAGCGTCCGCAAATTATCGTAGCCAATAAAATGGACATGCCTGAAGCAGAGGACAATTTGAAAAAATTCAAAGAGCAGCTCGAAGAAGATTATCCGATTTTTCCTATTTCTGCTGTTACGAGAAAAGGGCTGCGCGAACTATTGTATGCCGTTGCCGATAAGCTTGAGGAGACACCGGAGTTTCCGCTTGAACAGAAAGAAGAGGAAACTGGAATTCATCGTGTCCTATATAAGCACGAGGCAGACCCGGAAGCCTTTAGGATTACACGGGACCCGGATGGCGCATTTGTAGTTACAGGAGAAAAAATTGAAAAGCTGTTTAAGATGACAGATTTTTCAAGAGAAGAATCTGTCCGGCGCTTCTCACGGCAACTTCGAGGGCTTGGCGTTGATGATGCCCTGAGGCAAAGAGGAGCAAAAGACGGAGATACCGTAAGATTATTGGATTTTGAATTTGAATTTATTGAATAATGTTCCCTAAGGACGGGGGAGAGAAAGAACATGGTAAATTACGATAAGAAATTTTATTTGGTTCGTGAGGATGTTTTGCCGGAAGCAATGAAGAAAACCATCGAAGTTAAGGACATGCTTGACAGGGGCAAGGCGGAATCGATTGCCGATGCCGTTGCCAAGTTTGATTTAAGCCGAAGCGCTTTTTATAAATACAGGGATACCGTTTTTCCGTTCTCATCTATTAAAAAAGAACGTTTGGTTTCTCTTTTCTTTCACTTGGAGGACCGCTCCGGCACACTGTCAAAGCTATTAAGTGTTGTGGCTTCATCCGGATGCAATGTATTAACGATTCACCAAACAATCCCGCTTCAAGGAAGAGCGAACGTTACACTTTCATTAAATACAGCCAATATGATCAATGAAATCGATGAGTTGTTAGCTGAACTTATGAAGCTTGAATTTGTAGAGAAGGTTGAAGTGCTGGGGACAGGAGTTTAGCGGCCAAGTCTTGGGACTGGGCTTTCATCTTTCTTTTAGAATGAGGAGTGGG
Source organism: uncultured Neobacillus sp. (assembly GCA_964400595.1). Classification (GTDB taxonomy): domain Bacteria; phylum Bacillota; class Bacilli; order Bacillales; family Cytobacillaceae; genus Neobacillus. The sequence continues at coordinate 52,093 of CAYNUT010000007.1, forward strand.
GAAAGTGAAGGTAGGTTATTTAGGACCGAAGGCAACCTTTACCGAATTGGCGGTTAAAAAGGTATTTTCCGGATTTGAATTGAAGCCGTATCGGACAATTCCGGAATGTATGGATGCCGTCGTAAATAAGCAGGTGCGGCTCGCCGTCGCTCCGATTGAGAATGCCCTCGAGGGGTCCGTCAATATTACGCTCGATTATTTAACACAGGTCGTGCAAATTCCGATTGTCGGGGAAATTACCCTCCCGATTAAGCAGCATTTAATGGTTCATCCCTCTAATGCAGACAAGTGGCAGAATGTGGAGAAAATTTACAGTCATTCACATGCCATCGCCCAGTGCCATAATTTCCTCCATCATCAATTTAAAGGGGTGCCGTCTGAAAGCGTCTCATCGACAGCTGCAGCAGCGCTGATGGTGATGAATGAACCTGAAAACAATACAGCAGCCATCGCTAACGAACTGGCTGCTGAGGAATATGGGCTGACAATTGTCCAGCGAGATATTCACGATTTTGATTATAATCATACCCGTTTCGTTGTTCTGTCAGAGGAACCGTTTAACTTTCAAGCCTTAAGCGGCTCAAAACATTATAAGACAACGCTGATGGTTACCCTGCCCTCTGACCGTGCCGGGGCACTTCACCAGGTGTTGTCCGCCTTTGCCTGGAGAAAAATTAACCTTTCAAAAATTGAATCAAGACCGATGAAAACTGGAATCGGCAATTACTTTTTCATCATTGATTTGGAAATGGAGCTTGATGAGGTGTTAATACCGGGCGCCATTGCGGAGCTTGAGGCATTGGATTGCGGTGTTAAACTGCTTGGAAGCTATCCTTCCATCTTAGTGGAAATGAATTAAAAAAGGATCCGTTTTTGAACTGCACCCTATTGTTAGTTGGTGTCTAACAATGGGAGCGCAGTTCATTATAATAACGGGTCCTTTTATGCTTCCATTAAAAATCCAGCCTCTTTAAGAGCTGCTTCTGCTTTGTCTAATGCCGCCTCTGTTGCTGCAGAAATCGTATGTAAATGGATACCGCAGGTCAGTTCGGATAAGAAGGAGGCTTTCGTGTTTTGAATTTTTTTCATGAACTGCTTTACTTCCTGCCTGTTTGATACCATGATTGAAGCGGTCAGGTCGCCATAAACAGCATGCTCAATTTTTACATCTTTCACGGTTACGCCATGATCGACGAAAATATACAATTCCTTTTCCGTTTCCTCAGGGGTATGGCGACAGGCGATTGTCCGTTCGAAAACATTCACGTTCGGTCCCTGCTTTAAATACATGTATCCTTGGCTTGTGGCAATAATCGGCTCATTCTTCGCTTTCAAAAGGGTTATATCTCCGACGATCACTTGTCTGCTGACATTGGTCTTATCCGCTAAATCTCCCCCGGTTATCGGCATGCTGCTTTCCTTAAGCAACTGTAAAATGAACCTTCTCCGTTCTTCCCCAAGTATTTTTTTCTGTTCCATATTAAAAAAACGCTCCTCACCATCTGGATAATGCCCAATTTTATCATAAGGGCTGTAAAAATAAAACTTGCCAGTCATTCTTTTACTATCGCCTCTCTTCTATAATAATTCATATTTTTTTGAAAAATAGCATAAGTTTTTGTGAAGTATGTTAGCATTTTGCCCATTTTCACATATACTATATGGACTTATGCCATAGGAGGGAAATCAGAGTGAAGATCCATATCGTACAGAAAGGGGATACTCTTTGGAAGATCGCCAAGAAGTACGGCGTGAATTTTGAAGAGCTGAAAAAATTGAATTCTCAGCTCAGCAACCCTGATATGATTATGCCCGGCATGAAGGTAAAAGTCCCAACTTCAGGTGGAACGATTAAAAAAGAATCACCGATGGGGCCATCTAACCCGGGTAAAGCAATCAATTTAGGAGTGAAGAAAGAAGTTCCGCTAGCTGAGCATCCATTTGCCAAAGAGAAACCAGTTCCAATGCCCATTGTGGAAGCACCAAAAAAGGAAGTGCCGATTGCAAAAGAGAAGCCCATAATAAAAGAAGCACCTAAAACACCTTATATTCCGAAAATGCCCCTGCAAGTAGTTCCGGAAATTGATATCAATAATTACTATATGACGAATATGCAGCATATGAAGGTAGAGCTCCCGCCAAAGCCAACTAATATACTTCCTGAAGTAAAAGAAGTTCCTAAGAAAGAAGTTCCTAAGAAAGAAATTCCTATGAAAGAGGTGCCAATGAAAGAAGTGCCAATTCAAGCTCCGCCTGTAGTGGAAGCACCGGTACAGGAATATTGTGTTCCTGTTTCACCGGTTATGCCAGGTCCAGGATTTTGTCCGCCATATGGCGGCTATCCAATGATGCCATATCCACAGGTTCCGGGAGTAGTGATGCCTGGTGCAGTAATGCCAGGACCACCTATGGCTGCTCCAGCTGTAGCAGGTGCCAGCTACCTACCGCATCATTTTCATGATGAATCATCTTCTTTTATGCCGCAAATGCCGATGAGTCCAGGATATAATCCGGGTGTGATGATGGGAACACCAGCACCAGCCATGCAGCAGCCTGCATATGTGGACCCGGCCGCTTATGGACAAATGCCGGGCGGGTATCCGATGGGTAGTTACGATCAGATGCCTGGCATCTATCAGGCTGGCGTTCCAGCAGCCGGATATCCATCCGGTTACCCGACAGAATATCCGGCAGTTCTCCCGGCAGTGCAAAATCCGGCTGAGTTTGCCCAGCAGCCGGTCATTCCTGGTACTATGTACAGTGCTCCGGGAATGGTTAATCCATATACGGGGACCCCGGGATATGGGCAAATGCCGCATGGCTATCCGGATATGATGGCTCCTGCACCACAGGTAATGGGTGTGACAGCACCGGGAATGGCAGCGCCATACATGCCTGGATATCCAACTCAAGGACTGCCGGTAGGAACCGGAGCGATGGGAGATTGCGGCTGCGGCCCGGTTCCTGCCGGGATGCCAGCCGGCATATCAAATGCAATACCGAATATAGTGCCGAATACTGTTCCAAATGTAATGCCCACTAATGTACCTGCCGCTTTTGTACCTCCGACTCCGCCAATTTACAGTGCTCCATATACAGGACCTGTTAATGTCGCACAGCCTCCTTTTATGAACCCATATGGTATGGGGCCGGTTGGCATGAGTCCATACGGGATGCCAGGGTACAAAGATGAGAGCAGCTGATTCGACAATTAACAAAAAAGGAGACGATTATTTCGGTCGTCTCCTCTCTTATTTTCGATCCCAGTTTTATGAAAAAATCATTCGGATGATTCCAATCCGCAATTATGTTTATTTGCTGAAAACAGAAAATCATACTTATATTATTAAAGGGTATCACTCCAACAACAGGCTCAAAATTCAGGAAGCCTTTACTGCTACATTAATAAAGGAAGGATTTACGAGAACTTATGCGTTTCTATCACCACGAGTGAGAGAACCGCTTTTTTTCGAAGGCATCTATTTTGGCTGTATTCAGTATATTCCGCCGCACAAAACAGCCTTTTCCTTCCGTACATCCAAAAATCGCCGGGAAGGAATCGAACTGTTGGAACAATTCCATCACACTACCGGAGCATTTGAGGCCAGGTACCGAACATTGCTGGCAAAAGGGAATTTAACTGGAAAATGGACAGAGCGCTTTCAGAATTTTTCAAATAATTTACCGTTCATCCGCTATTTTATCAATGAACCGTTTCTCTCAGAAATGCAATCATGGGCCGAGTGGTCTTTGTCTGGCATGGCAGGCCGCAGGGGCTTTTTTGAACAAGAACCTTATGTGATTCTTCACGGGGATGTTGCCCATCACAATTTTCTCCGCGATTCATCGGGAATTTTACATTTAATTGATTTTGATTTAATTAGTATTGGTCCGGCCTCTTTAGATTATGTCCAATATGCGAATCGAATTCTCCCCTGTATTGACTGGGCATTTGACAAGCTTGTAGAGCTAAAATCAATTCAACAATGTGTACGTGAGGGGTCTTTTTTATATGCTTTAGCCTATCCGGCCGATATTTTTCGCGAATGGAATCGGTTTGTTCGTGAAAAAAATTATCAGGATCCTGTGAAATTTAAGCAGTTAATGGATTTATCAATCGGCCAATTTTACGCAAGAAAAAAATTTATCGAAAAGTTAAAGGCAATTCTGGATTAATCATGCAGAGGCTTATAAAGAATGAAATCCCTCCGAATTTAACACCCTATGAAGGAGCATATAAAATCATGCTCAGGATGTTAATGAAGGGGGTTTTTCGCTTGAACAGGAAACTGTGGATGATACCTCTTTCGGCGCTGATGCTATTTGGAGGAGCAGGCTGTGCCAATAATAATAATCGTGCAGGTGAAAATGGGGCCACTAAAAATCCATTACGTCCTGTTGGTTACTATTCAAATGAAAACCATCCGAACAAAGGAGACGGATTTTTTACTGATAATGATGGTTCGTTAACGGAATTGATGGACCATACCGTTGGCAATGAAGATGAACTTACAAACCGGAAAAAGAGGATGCTTCTGCAAACGAGAGATGAAAATGGGAATCCGAAAAACCCAACAACACCTTTAGCTAAGAAAGACCGTAATTTTTTTCAGCGGGATAATCAGTTCAGTACAAGTGATATGAATTACCATGGTCATTTGAACAAAAAAATGGGGAAAATGGGAGTGGCGGTTACTCCAGATTTCCAGGAGAATGTCACGAATAATATCAAGAACACCGTTGCAGATCTCGACAATGTTCGTTCGGTTAGGTCTGTAGCTTATGGGAATACCATCATCATTTCCGTTAAGCTAGTGAATAATGATCGGGCGGCCGAAACGAAAAGGGCCATAAGAAAGGCAGTCAAGCCTTTTTCGAATGGCAGATCAGTCCAGGTTATCACCGATGACGGTTCCCTCGGGCGTGACCGTAACAGCGATAATGAGGTTCCGCAAAGGAAACCGTGGTGATTGTCAAAAGGGCAAAGCAGTGGGGCTTTGTCCTTTTGCTATGGTGCAAGGATAAAAAGGCAAAAAAAGGCTAAACTACAAATGTAGGATTTGTTAAACTATTAACAAGTAAGAGGTGATTGGCATGAGGTTCAAGGGGATGGCATTGACAAAGGTTGGGTTCACTGCATGTACTGTTATTCTTTTGGCGCTGGTTGGAAGAATCCCCGGGGTTGTGGTGAATGGCTCGGCGGAGGAACAGCGGAAGACGGAACCTCTGCACATAAACGTTATTTTAGAACGTATCTATCTTGACGGGGAAATCAGTCAGGAAGTCATCCATGAAACATGCTGGTCAATGGAGAATTTTTGGGCGAAATATGATCAGTGGCAACTCACAGATATCAATGAATCCACTATGGTATTTCGCAAGCAGGTGGACGATATCTCTCCACTGTTAAAAGCAAACGGCTTTTTTGGGATCACAGATAAAGGGGTTTTGACTATTTTTAATGGAAGACCCGACCGCTCCAGGATTATTCAATCATTTTTTCAAATAGATATGAAGAAGCTCGAGAGTAAAAAACACGACCAGCTCATTCAAGGCATTCCAATCAGGACAAAGGATCATTTTGTTGAGGTTTTAGAAACCTTTAAGCCCTATTCGATAAAAAAAGAATGAACTTTTTTATGAATGGACTGTGCACGAGACACCTCATTGACCGAACGGACTGAGATTTTGCTGAAACGGTAAATGAGAGAGCGCCTCATTGACCAAAAAGAGAAAATATAGGCCCAAACGGTAAATGAGAGAGCGCCTCATTGACCAAAAAGAGAAAATATAGGCTGAAACGGTAAATGAGAGGACGCCTCATTGACCGAAAAGGAAAAATATAGGCTCAAACGGTAAATGAGAAACTTTCTACATGCCCGCTTTATACCTCTGTTCGCTTTTTTAAAACTACTTTTTCCTGCCACAAAATCAAACCTTCCCTCATTTTCTTTCATTCCCTAAAAAAATTATGATAGAATGAAATACAGTGCGAAAAAAAGCATCATTAGGGAGAGAATGGATTTGTATGAATTTATAAAAGGGACCGTCGATTTTGTCGGGCCGGAATATATAGTCATTGAGAATCAGGGGATTGGCTATCAAATTTCCACACCTAACCCGTTTATTTATTCCGGCAGGATGGAAACAATGGTAACTGTCTATACTTATCATTATGTTCGCGAAGAGATCATTGCATTATATGGATTTGAATCGAGAGAAGAGAAAAGGCTTTTCACTAAATTGTTAAATGTTTCGGGAATCGGGCCGAAGGGAGCACTAGCGATTCTTGCATCAGGCGAGGTGCAGCAGGTCGTCACTGCGATTGAAAATGAGGATGAAAGCTTCCTGATTAAATTCCCGGGCGTTGGCAAAAAAACAGCCAGACAGATGATTCTTGATTTAAAAGGAAAATTACAGGATATCGTGCCGGATTACTTTCCAAACCTCTTTAATGCAGACAAATTTCCATTACATACACAACTCAACAATTCGGCTTTTGAAGAGGCGATCCTCGCTTTAAAAGCACTCGGATACTCTGAAAAAGAAATTAAAAAGATTTCACCTGACTTGCAAAAAGAACAGCTGACAACAGATCAATATATTAAAAAGGCCCTTCAGCGGCTTCTAAAATAGGTGATTTGGATGGACGAACGGATTATTTCCAGTGAAGTGAACGAAAGTGAAATCAATTTTGAACAAAGCCTCAGACCGCAAACTTTAAAACAGTATATCGGACAGGAACAGGTGAAAGAGAATCTTGAGATTTTTATAAAAGCCGCAAAGCTTCGGAAAGAAACGCTGGACCATGTTCTCCTTTACGGGCCCCCTGGACTCGGGAAAACAACTCTCGCGATTATTATTGCCAATGAGATGGGGGTGAACATTCGGACCACTTCGGGACCAGCCATAGAACGGCCTGGTGATTTAGCGGCGATTTTAACTGCACTTGAACCAGGGGATGTCTTGTTTATTGATGAAATTCACAGGCTCCCACGATCGATTGAAGAAGTGCTTTACCCCGCAATGGAGGATTTTTGCCTCGACATTGTGATTGGAAAGGGCCCGAGCGCCAGGTCTGTCCGCCTCGACCTTCCGCCATTTACATTGGTGGGGGCGACGACAAGGGCCGGTTCGTTATCTGCACCGCTCAGGGACAGATTTGGAGTTTTAAGCCGGCTCGAGTATTATAAGGAAGACCAGCTAAAAAACATTGTCCTGCGCACTGCAGAATTGTTTGATACAGGGATCGACGGACCGTCTGCCAGTGAAATTGCCAGAAGGGCAAGAGGAACCCCGAGAATAGCAAACCGTCTCCTCAGGAGAGTGAGGGATTTCGCCCAAGTGAAGGGAAATGGAAAAATTAATCCTGCACTTGCAAGTGAAGCGCTTGAACTGCTGCAGGTTGACCGTCTTGGTCTTGACCATATTGACCATAAGCTATTAAAGGGCATTATTGAAAAATTCCGCGGCGGGCCGGTTGGTCTTGATACCATTGCAGCGTCCATTGGCGAAGAAGCAGAAACGATAGAAGATGTTTATGAACCCTATTTATTGCAAATAGGTTTTCTGCAGCGCACACCAAGAGGCAGGGTGGCAACGCCCGCGGTTTATCGCCATTTTGGTTTGGAGATTCCTGCTAAATAACTTTTACAGATTAGGGATGGCACACTATGAAAGTAGATTTATTTGATTTTCATTTACCGGAAGAATTAATTGCCCAAGTACCGCTCACAAATCGGACAGACAGCAGATTAATGGTTGTCAATAAGGAAACGGGCGAATTGAAGCATGAATTTTTTAAAAATATTACGAAGTATTTGCGTGAAGGGGACTGCCTTGTCTTAAATGATACGAGGGTTCTTCCGGCACGCCTTTTTGGCGTCAAACAGGATACCGGAGCGAAAATTGAAGTCCTGCTGTTAAAACAGCTCGAAGGCGACCAATGGGAAACACTGGTGAAACCGGCAAAGCGGGTCAAGGAAGGGACAGAAATAGAATTTGGCGATGGCCTCCTTACTGCCGTTTGTACTGGAGCCTCCGACCATGGCGGAAGGGTCCTGGAGTTTAAATATGAGGGTATTTTTTACGAGGTCCTCGACCAATTAGGGGAAATGCCGCTGCCGCCGTATATTAAAGAACAGCTTGATGACCGGGAACGATACCAAACTGTGTTTGCCAAAGAGCCCGGTTCAGCTGCAGCCCCGACAGCCGGTCTGCATTTTACCGAAGAGTTGTTAACAGAAATTAGAGAAATGGGCGTCCAGATTGCCTTCATAACCCTACATGTCGGCCTTGGTACCTTCAGGCCTGTAAACGTGGATGATGTGGAAGGACACGAGATGCATGCGGAATTTTATATGGTCTCAGAGAGAACAGCCCGTTTGCTTAACGGAGTAAGAGAAAGCGGCGGGAGGATTATCACGGTTGGCACTACCTCAACCCGGACATTGGAAACCATTGCCTCCATGCATGATGGTAATTTCACAGAGAGCAGCGGATGGACTAATATTTTTATTTACCCGGGCTATAGGTTCAAAGCAATTGATGGAATGATTACGAATTTTCATCTGCCAAAATCAACTCTGATTATGCTGATCAGTGCCCTCGCCGGAAGAGAACAAATTTTACATGCCTATGAGACAGCGGTACAGGAACGCTACCGCTTCTTCAGTTTCGGTGATGCGATGTTTATCATCTAGGCTCAACATATGGAAGGAGAAAAGAATTTGACTGCAATTCGCTACGAATTAATTAAAACATGTAAACAAACTGGTGCAAGGCTTGGCAGGGTGCATACCCCGCATGGATCGTTTGATACACCTGCGTTCATGCCGGTCGGGACGCTTGCGACCGTCAAAACGATGGCCCCGGAAGATTTAAAAGAAATGGGAGCAGGCATAATATTAAGCAATACGTATCATTTATGGCTGCGCCCAGGTCATGAGATTATTAAAGAAGCTGGCGGGCTCCATAAATTTATGAACTGGGACCGGGCCATTCTCACGGATTCCGGAGGGTTTCAGGTCTTCAGTTTAAGTGAATTCCGCAAGATTGAAGAAGAAGGAGTCCACTTCCGCCATCATTTGAGCGGTGAAAAATTATTTTTATCACCGGAAAAAGCAATGGAAATTCAAAATGCCCTTGGATCTGATATCATGATGGCATTTGATGAGTGTCCGCCGTACCCTGCTTCATTTGACTATATGAAAAAATCGGTGGAGCGGACATCGAGATGGGCAGAGCGCTGCTTAAAAGCCCATCAGCGTCCTGAAGACCAAGGCTTGTTTGGAATCGTACAGGGGGGAGAATATGAGGAACTGCGCCGGCAAAGTGCTGCAGACCTTGTATCTCTTGACTTCCCTGGATATGCTGTCGGCGGTTTATCAGTAGGGGAACCAAAAGATATTATGAACCGGATGCTCGAGTTCACCACACCGCTGCTGCCGGCGAATAAACCGCGCTATTTAATGGGTGTTGGCTCGCCGGATTCGTTAATCGACGGGTCAATCCGAGGGATTGATATGTTTGATTGCGTATTGCCAACAAGGATTGCAAGAAACGGTACATTGATGACAAGTTCCGGCCGCCTGGTTGTAAAAAATGCTCAATATGCAAGGGACTTCGGTCCGCTTGATCCTGAGTGCGACTGCTACACATGCCGCAATTACAGCAGGGCGTATATCCGCCACTTAATCCATTGTGACGAAACTTTCGGAATTCGTCTTACCTCTTACCATAATCTCTATTTTCTGTTAAGATTAATGGGGCAGGTCAGACAAGCTATCATGGATGACAGGCTTGGTGATTTCCGCGAAGAATTTTTTGAGCGTTATGGCTTTAACAAACCAAACGCGAAAAATTTCTAATAGATATTTTTGAAAGGAGGGAAACATGATGGATAAATTGACTACACTCGTTCCATTAATTTTAATGTTTGTGTTATTTTATTTCTTATTGATTCGCCCGCAGCAAAAACGTCAAAAAGCAGTTGTGAGAATGCAAAACGAATTGAAAAAGGGTGATAAAATCGTAACCATTGGCGGGTTGCATGGTTTTATCGACTCCATTGATGAAAATAAAGTGGTCATCAAATGTGGTGACGGCAGCCGTCTGACTTATGACCGCAACGCGATTCGCGAAGTAACAGAAGCAAGCAAAGAAGCGTCAAAAGAAGTAAGCCTGGAAAAATAATGGCATGCAAAAAGGAAGTCCATTTCATAAGGGCTTCCTTTTTTATTCCTGTTCCAGCACCCAGCGGCTAGTGTGCTTCGCTTAACGGACGCTTCGGCTTTTCTTTCATGCATGTCGAGAGTTATTTGTAGCAATGTTGACCCCAAGAATCCCGCCCATCATCGCAATTAATGTATAGCACGTATGGTAAATGACTTGCTCCGGTGAAAAGATGCGGTCATAGCCCAGATATTGAAATAGAAATACAATGAGTGAGTATAATAGCCCCGTTAATCCTCCGATCAGCCAGCCTTTTTCTTTGCGCTTTCCCCCGGATAAAAAGCCGCCGCCAAACAATCCCAAGAACGATAAAGCGGTCATGACGTATTGTAGTGATCCCTCTCTAGCAGAAGTGAATCTAAGAATAAACGATAAAATCAGGCTGGAAATGGCTGCAAACAAGAAAATGAAAATTAATCCGTATAAAACTGATGTACCAAAGCTTTTAGATTCGATTTTTCTCTCCCCCTTCAGTTACCTTCAGGCTGACAAAGCCTCTAGTTAACAGTTTCTTTCCTAGTACAAGCGTATTCATGAAGAGAGAAAAGTAGAATCAAAATTTCCATTCTGCTCAGTTCTGGATAATATTGGAAGTGTATTCCTCTTATGAATTCCCTCAATTCGTCCATAATAAAATGGAATGAAAAAAAGGAGAGACAATGAGTGGAAGATTTCCTTACGATTGTGTTTCGAACTTTATTATTTTATGTTCTCATTCTGATTATTTTTCGCTTAATGGGAAAACGGGAAATTGGCGAACTAAGTATTCTTGATTTAGTCGTTTTTATTATGATTGGCGAATTAGCCGTTGTTGCGATTGAAAGACCCAATGTCCGTGTGACACATGCAATCGTGCCAATGGTTTTATTGATGTTCATCCAAATTATTTTGGCAATTGTATCATTAAAAAGTAAAAAATTTCGTGATCTGGTTGAGGGGAAGCCAAGCATCATCATTAACAGGGGAAAGATTGACGAAACCGCCATGCGGAAGCAGCGCTATAATTTTGATGATTTAATGACGCAATTAAGGGAAAAGAATATTCGCAGTATTGCAGATGTGGAGTTTGCCATCCTGGAATCCTCAGGCAGCCTGTCTGTGATTGAAAAATTGAAGAATGGTGATGAGCAATCGTTCAATGGGGATATTACCGTTCCTTTAATTGTCGATGGCTCCATTGAAGAGGGAAACTTGCAAAGAATTAATAAAACAAATCTGTGGCTCCGGCAGGAACTGAAAAAGAAAGGCTATCGAGATATCAAAAAGATTTCATTTTGCAGCTATGAAAACGGCAAGTTTTTTATCGATATGCAAGATGATAGATAAAAGACACGCATTTCAACGTGTCTTTTATTTAGCAAATAGATTACCGACCCAAGGGA
>CAYNUT010000008.1:0-21197 GCA_964400595.1 uncultured Neobacillus sp.
CTGTGCCTCAAATTCGGGTTTTAAGGTAATATATGGATTTTTCCAATCGCCCCTGACACCCAGACGTTTAAACTGTGTCCTTTGGTTGTCAATTTGCTCAAGGGCATACTTTGTGCATAGCTCACGGAACTCGGCAACCGTCATTTCTTTCCGTTTTACCCCTTTATTGGTTAACGCCTGTTCAATTGGAAGACCATGAGTATCCCAGCCAGGGACATACGGTGCATGGAAACCGCTCATTGATTTATAGCGGACGATGAAATCCTTCAAGATTTTATTAAGGGCATGCCCAATATGGATATCACCATTTGCATATGGCGGTCCGTCATGAAGGACAAACATCGGACGCCCCATTGTCCTCTCCTGTACTTTTTGATAAATATTCATCTCTTCCCATTTCGCCTGAATTTCAGGTTCTCTTTGTGGAAGGTTGCCGCGCATGGGAAATTCCGTCTGTGGCATTAATAACGTTTCTTTATACTCCATTTTTCCTACCTCCAGTAACCCTTTCATCAAACAGAATTGCCTAAATGACAATAAAAAAACCCTCTCATCCCTGTAATAGGGACGAGAAGGTTTGTATTCCCGTGGTACCACCCTGATAAATGGAACGAAAAAATTCATTCCACCCTCTTTACATTCGTAACGTGAATAACACGCCAAGGTCTACTTTTCTAAAAAAGAAGTTCGGCTTGGAACTCAAGGGTGATTTTCCAATTTTTCCGCTTTACCGGGCTTTCACCATCCCCGGTTCGCTTCCAAAAGCATTTTGAAAAATTGTACTGTCCCTTTCATCGTCATTTCCATTCTGTAATAACTGTTACAAAATTATATGCTATTAAGAATCGATTCGTCAAGCTAATGAATCTTCTTCTTCGTGGATTTTTAGTTCAGCAGCATCCACTTCATATTCCAATAGATGATCCCAATCATCGGTGTTCAACATATCGAGCTGAGCTTCTATCAGCATTTTAAAGCGGGTCCGAAAAATTTTCGATTGTTTTTTCAAGTCCTCGATTTCAAGAGCAATTTTTCTTGCTTTGGAAAGCGATTCATTGACAATTCGATCGGCATTTTTTTCAGCCTCTTTAATAATCAGCTTTGCTTCTTTTTGCGAATTTCGTTTTACTTCTTCACCGGCTTCCTGCGCAATCACGATGGATTTGTTAAGCGTTTCTTCAATATTCGTAAAATGGCTTAACCGCTCCTTCATTTCATTCAACCGTTCTTCCAAGTCTTTTTTCTCACGAAGAACCAATTCATAATCTTTAATGACCTGGTCGAGGAATTCATTTACTTCATCCTCGTCATAACCTCTAAATCCTTTATTAAACTCTTTATTATGAATATCCAACGGCGTTAAGGGCATGATGCCACCTCCATGCAAACTGTACTGCTATATGTATAAGGAAATATTCGACAAGTTTTTCAGAATTCCTCCATGAAACATGAATTATTTTTGCTTTTCTGTATTAATTCGCCATTTTTCTTTTTTAGTCTTCCCATCGATGGACTTTATTCTGCTTCTCCCATATCCGCGAACGGAAATGATATCGCCGGCATCACATTCGAAAGCAGGGTTGTCTATCAGGGCCCAATTTACTTTAACCAGACCCTGTTTAATGAACAGCTGGGATTTTTGTCTTGATACATGATAAATACCGGAAATAACTGTATCCAAACGTAAAGAAGATACCGTTAAATCTTGTTCGTTCCATAACTCTTTAGTCTTAATCATCTGATTAAAACCTGTCTCCATTAATTTCACGCCTGATCTGCCTATGGATTCTACATTACTTTTAATATATTGGCTGATTTCCCCTGCAGCGAAAAACTGGACTCTTCCTTCATTCAAAAGGATATCGCCAAATTTCCCCCGTTTTAACCCGAGAGACATTAAAGTTCCTAAAACCTGTCGATGTTCGATTGTGACAAATTTCTTTGGATAGTCAATTTCAAAGAGACTGATTTGGAAGTCAGATTCATTTACAGACAAATAATCAGGAAAGAGGAGTGCCCTTTTTCTTTCCACTTCAGGACTTCCCCCAAAGAGTGAATATTTTATATCGCCATATTCACCCATAATCATTTTTAAAATATGCTGTTCCCTTGGGTCGAGAAAATCAGTAAGCCTTGGTGCATATTGCACCTCGACATGGTTTTTCCAATGCAGAACCTGGTCAATAAATTCCCGTTCTTCCGTCCGGAAATGCTGATAGATGTTCATAGAATACTCCTATTAACTTTCCGTTTATAGTCTTGTTAGAAATCCTTCCACTGTATTCAAACCCATTGGAACAAAATTCAAAACAATTAAAGCGACTATCGGAGAAATATCCATCATTCCAATTGGAGGAATAATACGTCTAAAAGGTTCAAGAAATGGTTCACAAATTTTCGCAAGATAATAACCAATTTGCGAGTTCTTCATATTTGGAAACCAGGACATTAGAATATAGATAATCAATACCCAATAATAAATATCAACTAACCTCTCCAAAAAATTAAACACAAGACTCATTTATTTTTACCACCTCGCATTTGGTTGATCGTGATCAGGAATAAGGTCGGAAATAATTCCTGACACCTCTACATTATCAGGGGTACATAAAAAAATGCTTATCCCAATTTTTTGAATGTCTCCGCCAAGCGCATAAACAGCACCGCTAAGAAAGTCAACAATCTGCCTTGCTTGTTCAGTATCTGTGCGCTGCAGGTTTACAACAACGGCACGGCGATTTTTAAGATGATCCGCAATATCAGGCGCTTCTGAATAGGTTCTTGGTTCCAATAGCATGACCTTGGATGGTTTTACAGGGCCTGATGAATTGGCAGACTTTTGCACAGTTTGCAGACTGACAACATTTGGACTTTTCAAAGACTGTTTCTTATGCCTGAGCGGTTCAACAGCCTCGGTCTCATCATCATCATTGCTATCATCGAATTCATCATCTAAAAAGAAAAATGTTTTTAACTTCGATTTAATCGTCATTTTTTTCTCTCCTTAATCCTCTTCACCCACAAGTGCTGTACCGATTCTTACCATCGTTGCCCCTTCTTCAATGGCAATTGCAAAATCGTTGGACATTCCCATTGAAAGTTCTGTGCACGGCGCAAAATGAAAATTGCAGGCTTGTACCTGATCTCGAAGTTCTCTAAGTTTACGGAAACAACTGCGAAGAACCTGTTCATCTTCCGTGAATGGAGCCATTGTCATTAACCCTTCAACACTAATATTTTCAAAAGAGTGCAATGAAGCAATAAAATCAAGTGCATCCTCTATAGATAAACCGTGTTTTGATTCTTCCTCTGAGACATTTACCTGGACCAGGCATTTGATTTTCCCTGAAGCCCGTTTATTTATTTCTTCGGCCAACGAAAGACGGTCCAGAGAATGGATAAATTCCACCTTGTCGATGATATTTTTCACCTTTCGTGTCTGTAGTGAGCCAATAAAATGCCAGAAAGGCTTGTCCCTTAATACCTCCCATTTTTTCAGCAAACCTTCGTCCCGATTTTCACCAAGATTAACAATACCTGCTTCAAGTGCTTCACTTGCCCGTTCCGTACTGACATATTTCGTAACGGCAATTATTCTTACTTCATCAGGATTTCTCTTGACTTTACTGCATGTCTCATTTATTTGTAATCTAATTTGTTCTAACTTTGATGCTACCTTCATCCTTAATTCCAAGTCTCCTTCCAGCCAATAAAGCTTAACATTCTTCCAGTTACTCCCTGATCACGACGATGAGAAAAAAACAGATCATGATCACAGCTGGAGCAATATTCGGTTATAGTAATATTTTGCTCCGGCACCCCGGTTTTTAGAAGAATCATCTTATTAAGCTTCCTTAAATCCAGCGCATACTTACCTTCGCTAATTAAATTATAGGGTTTTCCTTCGACATCTTCTAGTGAATTTTCTACTAAATTAACGACACGATGGTCCACAATATAACATTTTTCGCAAATGGAGGGGCCGATTGCGACTTGAATCTCTTCAGGTTTTATCCCCTCTTTGCCCCACATCTTGATCATCCTGCTGGCAATATGTCCAACTGTTCCTTTCCATCCAGCATGTGCTGCCCCAACCATACGATGGCCTGGGGCCACAAAAAAAAGCGGAACACAGTCTGCAAAACAAAGGGTTAAAAGTATTCCCACTTCATTCGTATAAAATCCATCTGTGCTGCTAAACGATTGTTCATATGAGATAGACCCTCTGCCGGAATCACCCTTGGTAATTTGTTTAACAGTTGTTCCGTGCGTCTGCTCGGCACCAACCCATTTGTTTAAAGGAAAATTTATTATTTCAGAAACCTTTTTGCGATTTAAACACACATCGTTTATATTATCACCAACATGAAAGCCAAGGTTAAGGGTTTGAAAACTTCCTCTGCTCATCCCGTCATTTTTGGTTGTAATCCCGGCGATCAGACCCGGAAAGCGGTTCATCCAGCTGTCAATTGTTAAAAAAGACCTGTTTTTTAAAACAAAAGGTTCCATTATCGCTGCCTCTCTTGTTTTTTCTATAGTTTACCACGAAAATATAAAATGGTCACAGAAAATAACCATTTCACACCTCTGCCTCTTCTGAAATTCTTTCTACACTCCCTTTATACCGGACCAATATCACATCCTGCCCAATCTTGATGATATTTTTCCAAGGGATCACAATATCTTCATCTTTTCCAAAAAAGCCGAGCACCCTGCCGCTGCCTGATATCACTACAGCTTCGATTTTTCCCGTCGTTAGATTAATCTCAATATCCCCAATATTCCCCAGCCTCTTTCCATCTGAAACATTGACTACATCTTTTATTTGAAATTCAGAAATCTTAACCATACTCACCACTCCCAATTACTTACAATATATAAGCTCTGTTCGTGCCTTCCACTCTAATCAACTGTGTGCTTAAACATTGCTGCTATAAAAATATATGTGGGAAAATGATAATTTAGTAATGGAAAAAGCTGCCCTTACTGGACAGCCTTAGCTTTGGATATTTTTATTCATTTGCCTGATTGCCGCTTTTTCTAAGCGGGAAACCTGAGCCTGGGAAATTCCGATTTCATCGGCAACCTCCATTTGTGTTTTTCCTTGAAAAAAACGCTTGCGCAGGATTAATTTTTCTCGTTCATTTAATCTCCGCATTCCTTCTTTTAAAGCAATTTCTTCAATCCAGTGAATATCTTTATTTTTTTCATCACTCAGCTGGTCCATCACATAAATCGGATCGCCGCCGTCATTATAAATTGGTTCAAACAGGGACACCGGGTCTTGAATGGCATCGAGTGCGAAAACAATTTCTTCATGAGGTACTTCTAAGACCTTTGCAATCTCTTCAGCAGTTGGTTCACGTGAGGTCTCGCTCATTAACCGCTCCCTGACCTGAAGGGCCTTGTAGGCGATATCCCTTAAAGAGCGGGATACGCGTATCGGGTTATTATCACGTAAATATCGTCGTATTTCGCCAATTATCATTGGTACGGCATAAGTGGAAAACTTAACATTTTGACCTAAATCAAAGTTATCAATTGATTTCATTAGTCCGATACAACCAACCTGAAACAGGTCATCAACAAATTCGCCCCGGTTGTTAAACCGCTGAATCACACTTAAGACGAGGCGTAAATTACCGTTGACGAGCTTTTCACGTGCAGTTATATCACCCTCTTGCATTTCTTTAAAGAGAATTCTCATCTCTTCATTTTTTAATACAGGAAGTTTCGATGTATCCACACCGCAAATTTCAACTTTATTTCGAGTCAATTCTTTTCCCTCCTTACAGGAGCTGCTGTACAAAAAACAGTATCTCCTTGGAAAGGAAAAATATGCACCTGCCCATGATGAAGGACAGGTGCACAAATGTCGAAAAAGACAATTAAATAACGAAATTATAGGGTTTTTGCGATGAAAAAATTTTCTTTTTTATCCATTTAAACCATTTTATTGAATTCCTTGCGCAATCTTTTAATGATTCTTTTTTCAAGACGTGATATATAGGATTGTGAGATCCCCAGCATGTCAGCAACATCCTTTTGTGTTTTTTCTTCTCCGGTTGTCAGCCCGAATCTGAGTTCCATTATTTGTTTTTCTCTGTCGGAAAGCTGATGCAGTGCTTTGGTCAGCAGTTTTCGGTCCACATTGGCCTCAAGGTCCTTCGTGATAATATCATCATCTGTCCCTAATACATCAGATAACAGCAGCTCATTTCCATCCCAATCAATGTTTAATGGTTCATCGAAAGAGACCTCTGACCTTATTTTATTATTCCGCCGTAAATACATGAGAATTTCATTTTCGATACATCTTGATGCGTATGTAGCAAGTTTAATTTTCTTTTCAGGGTTAAAGGTATTGACCGCTTTGATAAGGCCAATCGTCCCAATGCTGATAAGATCTTCGATATTGATCCCGGTATTCTCAAACTTTCTCGCAATGTAAACGACCAGGCGCAGATTGCGTTCAATTAAAATCGAACGTGCTGCCTTATCGCCGCCCGGTAGTTTTTTTAATAACATTTCTTCTTCATCTTTACTTAGAGGAGGCGGCAGGGCTTCGCTTCCGCCAATATAATAAACTTCATCTGATTTTAATCCCAATTTGATTAATATTTTATACCAATAATAGGATAAGCGAAGTCTCCATTTTTTCATTTGTATTCCTCCTTCTAAAATTTGTATCTCTGAGTATAGTATTATTAACTTACCTTCACAGTTTCACCATGCTTTGTCCGGCCGGTAAGCATTTTCGGATGGACAATACATTGAAAAGCATCATCAGCAGAAAGCTGCTGCATCGTAAATGAGACGAGGCCCTTTTTACATATATGCAGTCCGCTTTTATTTTCTATCAAGATATTATCTGGTTTTATGGCCGCAATAAGGTGATGCTCCTGCCCCACGACCCGGCACGGGACAATTCTTAGTCTGTTTTGCCAATCATCCGGTAATTCCTCTGTCATTGATAAGATGAGTTCGGGGCTTTCCGACATTTTCTTGATTGGCTCAGGGATCGTTTCATCCATGTTTTTAATAGAGACAAACATAACTGGAAGTTTTGTTAAGGGATCATAGAGCTGATTGCCGCTATCAACCAGCCCTTTCAATTGTAAAGTAATACCATCTATGTTTACCGTTACTTTAACAATTTGCTCAAATTGTATTTTTGTCATTTCCATACCTTCAATATTTTTTCTTGAAAAATACCAGGCAATGGGAAAACCAATAAGGACGAAAAGCCAGCTGATAGGATCACCAAATCCATTAACACTTGCCTTTAGGAGTTCCATTGACCATTTGGAATCATATTGAATAAAATAATGTGTTCCTATGAGCGCACCGCCAATTAAAAAAGTAGCTGCATATAGTGTCATCAATGCTTTTATAAAAAAGGTCATCCGCTTGTATCCAAAAGTAATGAAGACCATCAGGATGGAAAAGGCAAATTTTGAAATGGGATGGCTTGAGTATTCCTGTAAAGGTGTAAACGATAATAGAATAATCAATGATCCTATGAATCCACCAGCTAATATTCTCCAAAACCGTATATTTCTTTTCAGAAAAATTGATGTTAAATAAAGGAGCAGGCTGTCAAACAACAAATTAAGAGCCCAAATTACATCTAAATAAACAGTCAAACAGCTTCCCCCCTGAAATAAGATCGGCTCAACGCTTTTTCTATTATTCCATTTAGGAAATAGTATATCGTATGGGCGCGGCTGAAGTGTGTCACTTTCTGTAAACAAAAATTCAGAAATTTTCACAATTAGAAACGATATTTGTCAATAAATTTTCATCAAATAGAAAAGGCATGGTCCGTTTTGGACCATGCCTTATTATACTTAAATAATTATCTTCGATTGCGATTACGGTTGCGTAAGAAGGTTGGAATATCCAGAGTTTCTTCTTGCGAGAAGCTGTTATTGCGAACTTGCTCCTGAGGTGCTTCCTCACGCTTTGGCTCCCTCTTGATTGTACCCATTGGTGCTTTATTCTGGGCGAATGCAGGGCGGGTTGCTTTCGGTTGTGCTGTCTCTTCATTAAATCCTGTTGCAATAACAGTTACAACAATTTCATCTTTAAGTGAATCATTAATCACAGAACCAAAAATCATATTGACATCTTGATCGGAAGCAGAAGCAACGATATCTGCCGCCTCTTGTACCTCATAAAGGCTTAAGTTAGTGCCTCCTGTAATGTTCATTAAGACACCTTGGGCGCCATCAATGGATGTTTCCAGTAACGGAGAGCTAATGGCTTTTTTTGCTGCCTCAGTGGCGCGATTTTCTCCGGAAGCAATACCAATTCCCATTAAGGCAGAACCTTTGTTGGACATAATGGTTTTGACATCAGCAAAGTCGAGGTTAATAAGTCCTGGAACAGCGATTAAATCAGAAATACCTGAAACCCCTTGGCGAAGGACATTATCTGCTTCCCGGAACGCTTCAAGCATTGGAGTACTTTTATCAACAATTTCAAGCAGGCGGTCGTTTGGAATAACAATAAGTGTATCGACAGCCTCTTTCATGGAACCGATACCACCTGATGCCTGGTTGGAACGCTTTTTACCTTCAAATGTAAATGGGCGTGTTACGACACCTACAGTCAAAGCACCCAGGTTGCGTGCTATTTGGGCAATGACAGGCGCGGCGCCAGTGCCTGTTCCGCCGCCCATACCAGCTGTAACAAACACCATATCCGCACCTCTTAGTGCCTCTTCAATCTGCTCCTTGCTTTCTTCAGCTGCTTTTTTTCCTACTTCAGGATTGGCTCCAGCCCCAAGGCCGCGGGTCAGCTTAGCGCCAATTTGCATTTTAACTTCTGCTTTGGAAAGGTTTAAAGCCTGGGCATCTGTATTAACGGCAATAAATTCAACGCCCTGAACACCATGTTCAATCATACGGTTAACAGCATTATTACCGCCGCCGCCGACTCCAATAACTTTTATTGTTGCAAGAGAATCTAAATTTGTATCAAATTCCAACATTGACAAATCCTCCTAATTCGTCGATATTCCCTTTCGAACTTTCTACTCGAAAAAGTAACCAAAGAATTTTTTTACTTTTGTTGACATTTTTTCATCTGGATGTTTTTCCACTTTTGCTTTTGGTTTTTGCTGCTTCGGCACTCTCTTTTCAATTGGTTCGGAAACAGCTGGTGAAGAACTCACCATGCCGCCTGGTAATCTAGCATTCTTGTAGGCGTATTTAATCAAGCCGACAGCAGCAGTATACTGAGGTTCTCTAACACCAATATAATCAGGTACGGCCCTGCGGACAGGACTTTGGAAAATGTATTGAGCAAGCTCCAGTACGCCCTGCATATTTGCCGTTCCGCCTGTCAGTACATATCCACCTGGTAAATCACTAATCCCTAAACGTTTTAATTCATGGCCAACCAAATCAAATATTTCTTCCATTCGAGCTTCAATAATCTCGGAGAGGTATAATTGATTAAATTGTTGATGCTGGTCACTGCCAATAATAGGAACGCTGAAGAACACATCCTCCGAAGAATCATCATAAAAGGCATGTCCATAAGTTAATTTTATTTTTTCAGCATCCTCAGTGGAAGTGTGTAGAACTTTTGAAAGGTCGTTAGTAATCAGGTCGCCTCCAACCGGGATCACGCTGGTGGCCGTTATGAATCCTTCTTCAAAAACGGTTACCGTGGTCGCTCCGCCGCCAATATCAATAAGCGCGACACCAAGGTTTTTTTCATCCTTTGATAAGGCATATTCTCCGGCTGCCAGCGGCTGCAGGAGAATATCCAAAACTTCCAATCCTGCCCGCTCCACGCATCTTAAGGTATTGGTTATGATGGCATTTGAACCGGTAATAAGCGTCCCTTCCATTTCTAGACGGACACCTGTCATACCGCAAGGATTGTTAATTTCATCCTTACCGTCGAGAATAAATTGTTTACGAATAACGCCTATAATCTCTCTTTCCTGCGGAATAGAGACCACCTGTGCCTCATCGATGACCCTGCTGACGTCTTCATTCGTAATTTCACGATTTTGACTAGACACACCTACAATACCACGGCAGGGCTGAAGTGTGACTTGATTTCCGGAAATTCCAACAATCACCTTCCGGATTTCCATGCCAACCATTCTTTCGGCTTCCTCTACAGCCCGCCTAATAGAATGAACGGTATCATTAATGTCAATAATCGACCCTTTCCGCAATCCTTCTGATTTCACATTGCCAACACCAATTATGTTAATGGAGTCATTGACAATTTCACCAATGATCACTTTTACACTGGATGTACCGATGTCAAGACTAACATATATTTCGTTGCTGTTCATTCTATGGCACCTCCTTTTGATTTCCTTATGTCGAACAACAATTCATTTAGATTAATAAATGTCTTATAGTCATATCTTATAAAATTATTCGTCACAACTAAATGATTCCCTTTAAAATTTTTCAACTTTTTTCTAATTTTTCTTTCCTTGTTGACCATTTTGTCAATATTATTCGACGAATTACGGCAATATTTTGAAAAAGCCTTACGCCAAACGCGAAAACTGCCGCTAGATATAAGTCTACACCAAGATGGACACCGAGAAAAGCTAAACTTGCAGCTAATAGTATATTAAAAAAGAAACCGGAAACAAAGACCTTTTCATCATAAATATTTTGCAAATAGGCCCTGATTCCACCGAATAATGTGTCGAAAGCCGCCAAGATAGCAATCGACAAATAATTAGAATATTCTTCAGGAATGCGAATTTCTGTAAATAAACCAAGAATTATTCCTATAATCAGTCCCATAATGGGAAGCCACATCACGAACCGCCTCCTTCTTTAACAGGCTCTAGATACCGGATGCGAATGGGATTATCATATGCCGGAACCGTAATAGTAGGATTGGGCTTAGAGACATTAAGCCGCAGGCTTTCTGTGAAAAATTCATCCCTTGCTTTCGATACTTCCATCCGATTGTATAATTTTTCAGCTGTGTCCATATTGTCAACAGCTACCTTCACTTCGATCGGCAGACTTTTAATTGTATGCCCATCAATCTTTGTTTCATTTTGGATATCCCTAATCACGGTGGTATTAATAATCCGCTGCCCGTCAATGGCTACATATTTTGCCTCATACATATTCAATTCGTTCAAAAGCCTTTTGAGGAGTTCCGGTGAAACACCCCTAGAAGCGGATGCTCCCAATTTAACATCTTCAATGACAGGTTCAATTTCTAAAGTTATTCCGGGTCCTGTTACTTCTGTCTGGCCTGCCTCTTTCTTTAATTCCTGCAGCGTACCCCGTAGTGCCTGTTCCTTGCTCTGTTTTCGTTTAGATTCATAGGCTGATAGTTTATCTTCATTCGAACGAATTTCCGTTAATAAGTTGGATTGCAGCTCTTTTTCTTTAAGGAGCGCTTCACGAAGCTGCCAAATATCTCGAGTATCTCGCTCTTCCGGTTTTTTTACTGTTTGAAATTGGATCGCAAGCATAAAACCGACTACCGCTGCTATCAAAGTAAGGCTGATATTTATTTTTTTCTTGTCCACTTTTTTCACCTATCCTTTTTTAAAAATGGCGCTGTTAAGCTTGCCTGTTGATTGGAGCTTAACATAGCCTTTCAAATAAATGTGGACACAGATTAGCTTCCTAAAATTGGATTTAAAACTATTTCATTATCTTTTTCCAACGAAAAAACGATATTATCATTAACCAGCTGGTCCTTAACACCGCCCGTAAGGTTTAGGGCTGATGAGAGGACATCGGGGTCACCGATAGCTGTGATCGTAAAAGGCGCAGGATGCTGGACCCCATCAACAGTGATGACCGGTCCATTGCAAACAATATACGAATGACTCGTTAACCGCTGGCCATTGATCGCAACCGCTGCCGCACCGGAAATATAGAGTTCATTCACCACTTTAAAAACGTGGTGTTCATGCACCAAATAATTGTTCACATTTGCCTCATTTGGGTCATATGCACCATCACTAAGCGTAATCTTTACTCCCTTTCCTTTTACCTTTACCTTACCTAAAAATAGCCGGTATTTTTCGGCATCCTCTGCAAGATTTTGAAATACTTGTGCTTCTTTTGCGAGTGCCTTTTCATTTTTCAAAACTTTTTCTTGTTTTTGCTTTAATTCCTTTTGCAGCTTGCGGTTTATTTCCTCCTGCGCAATTAATTGATCTCTCAGCGCAAGGGTCTTCTCATATTGCTTACCAGACATTTTGGGCTTGTCCTTTTGGTTTTCTATTTGGGTCAAATGATAGGAAAAAGCAATCATGAACCCAAGAACAAGGCAGACAAGGGATAAAATGACATGATTACCCTTCACCTTTATCTTTATCACTATCTTTTTCCTCCACTTCTGTTTCAAAGGCCTTAAAGTAAGTACCTACCTCTAGGTCGATAATTCCTTTTTTATTTGGATCTAGCTGGCTGATAATGGAGGGATAATGCACCATCTTCTCTGAAAATGTTCTTAAAGTCGCACTAACCTCGAAACCGTCATTCATAAATAAGGAAATATGATATGGATCTGTTTTTTTCGGAGTATAGTGAATTTCAGAAATGGAGTTCAGAATTTCACCAGGGAGATTTTCGAGTCCTTTTATCATTTCGTTTAAGACCGCTCCCTCTTTAAATTCGAACAGAATCGGAGAATTTATTGGAATCATTTCTGACTTTTTATCTCTTAGAATTTTACCGTTTTCCATGACCGGTAAATAATCATTCTCTTGCTTTAGATAAGCAATTCTCTTGTGCTCCTTAACCTGAATCACAATCGTGTTTGGCCAATGAATCTTAACTTCTACTTTATTTATTTCGGATAATTTTTGTAATTTCGCTGCAACCTTACTCTCTCTTACTTTCCAAATATTTGTATTAGTGGTTATGCCGGACTTTTGAATAATTTCAGCTTTACTGTATACTCCATTTCCTTGAATCGCAATGGTTTTCACATGACTCAACGGTGATTGGGAGTATGCGACAATGACAATCATGGTAAAAAACAAAAATAAGAGGAGCACCAGCCTTCTATTCGCTTTTCGTCTTCTTTGCTCTTTCAGTTTTGGAATACGGTCCTCAAGAGCAACGATTTTTCCTTTTTCCATTTTTACTATTCCCCCACACAAAAAGCGGATGCCAAAAATTATAAAGCTTGTCCATGAAAATCTCGTTATGTAAACCCTCAAAAGAGAAACAACGGCACGAAAACATGCCGTCATTCATTTTCATTAGATTTTCCATCTATAATATTTACCAGTAATTATAACACAAAATTTGTCATTCGTAAGAAATTTCTAACCTGTAATGAAAGAATAAATTTTCACACTAAGCTATCTGTTTTTCTATTTTTTTCCAACAATTTCTACTTCTGTTTCCATTTTTATTTGATATAAACTGTAAATTGTATCCTTAACATGCTGAATTAAGGCCAGCACATCTCCTGCTGTAGCATTGCCCGCATTCACAATAAAGTTTCCATGCAGTTCAGAAATTTTCGCCCCGCCAATACTGAATCCTTTTAATCCAGCTATTTCAATTAGCTTTCCAGCATAATTCGGCAGCGGGTTGCGGAAAATACTGCCGGCACATGGATAATTCCATGGCTGTGTTTCTTTTCGGTAATCCTTATTCTTTTGCATTTGTTCAACAATCACATTGCGATCCCCGCTTGCAAGCTGAAACACCGCTTCAATCACAATGCCGGGCCGTTTTTTTTGCAGGACGGATGTGCGGTAAGAGAACTCCATTTCTTCATTTGAAAGCCATTCCATTGCTCCATCTGCAAATAAAATATGTGCTTTTGTTAATATTTTACTAATATCCGAACCATGTGCTCCAGCGTTCATATAAACGGCCCCGCCTACGGATCCGGGGATACCGCTCGCAAACTCAAGGCCTGACAATCCCTTCTTGCTGATCAGTGTTGATAAGCTGACAAGTGAATGTCCGCTGCCAACAGTAATTTCCGTTCCATTGATTTCAAGCTGGTCAATTCCATTTCCCAGCTTGATTATGGCTCCTTCAATTCCTTTATCAGACACTAAAAGATTAGAGCCCCTGCCAATGGCCCTCCAATTTATATCGTATTTATTTATCAGGTTCATTACCTCTTTCAAATTATCCACCGATGAGGGTTCAATAAAAAGATCTGCGGGACCGCCAATTTTAATGGTGGTATGATTAGCAAGCAGTTCATTCCTCTTTACTTTCCCGACATTTAAAGCTTGCAATTCCGTTACGATTCTATCCATAAATATCACCCAGCTTTCCAAACATACGTTAATTTCAGTCTATGCAAATATTTCATTTTAGGCTACTTGTGGTCTGCCTTTACCAGCTGATTCATCACTTGATATAGCCGGCGGGCAGAATCTGGAACACCCATTAATTTTGCTTTTTTCTTCATTTCTTTTAGATTTTCTTGATTTAATAGAATTCGGTCAATCGATTGAATTAAACGATTGTTATTTAATTCTTTTTCGAGGAGAAGTTCTGCAGCACCGTGATCACTTAAGGATCGCGCATTTTTTTCCTGATGATTATTGGTTACATACGGGCTGGGAATTAATATACTTGGAATCCCTAGTGAAGTGATTTCTGCAAGCGTCGTTGCACCTGCCCGTGAAACGACCAAATCAATGCCTGCAAGCACTTCAGGCATATTATGAATAAACGGTTTTATAACAACATTTTTCGGGTTACCTACAAGTTCCACTTCTTTTTCAACTGCTTCGTAATGAACATCCCCAGTGACATATAAAACCTGATACGGTTTTTCGGCCAATTCTGGCAGGGCTTTGACAACAGCTTCATTAATCGGTCTAGCACCGCGGCTTCCGCCAAAAATTAGGACGGCAGGAAGAGTTGTGCTGAGTCCTGCTGATAGTCTCCCCTTGATCCCATCCTTGCCAATTACCTCAGATGCACGGGGATTTCCGGTAAAAATGACCTTGTCAGCTTCAAAATACTCCTTTGCCTCTTCAAAGCAAACAGCGACCTTGTTGACGTACCGGCTAAGGAATTTATTCGTTAGTCCCGGAACACTGTTTTGTTCATGAATGATTGTGGGAATTCCCAGCTTTGCTGCCGCATATACAACAGGGCCGCACACATAGCCTCCAGTGCCAATTACTATATCAGGCTTAAATGTTTTTAACATTCTTTTGCTGTCCTTTACACCTTTAAGAAAGCGAAGGACCGTTTTGATATTCTCAAAAGACAGCTTTCTTTTAAAACCAGTGATATGAATGGATTTAAATGGGATATTTTCCCTGGGCACAATTTTACTTTCCAAGCCATTCAAAGTCCCTATGTAAAGAAATTCCGCAGCTTCGTTTTCCTTTTTTATCTCTCTAATCAGCGCAAGTGCAGGGTAAATATGCCCCCCGGTTCCCCCGCCGCTAACGACTATCTTCATTTTTCCACCTCATCCGAATTTAACTCGTAAGTGCATACTTATCTTACTATAAAAATAAATTTTAGAAAGCAATTGATATCAGAAAGTTATTTAATTGTAAAATATCTTGTAATAAAAAGAACCCTGCAATACTACAGGGTAATTATTAATATCTGGAATAGCGGCTGATGTTAAGCAAAACCCCTATAGCCATTAACATCAGTGTCAGCGAGGAGCCGCCGTAGCTTAAAAATGGCAATGTAATACCTGTAACTGGCATTAACCCTGTAACGACACCGATGTTAATCATTACCTGGATGGCTACCATCGCAATTATACCTACCGCCAGGAAGCTGCCGAAAAGGTCTGGCGCCCCAAGTGCGATGCGAATTCCCCTCCATAACAGGAGTGCAAACAAAAGGAGAATAAAGGAGCCGCCGATAAACCCTAATTCTTCAGATAGAATCGCAAAGATAAAATCTGTTTGCGGTTCCGGTAAGTAGAAGAATTTTTGTCTGCTCTCGCCAAGACCAAGACCAAATAAACCGCCGGGACCAATGGCATAAAGAGATTGGATAATTTGAAAACCGCTGCCAAGCGGGTCTGACCATGGGTCTAAAAACGAAGTGATTCTTTTAATCCGGTATGGGGCGGAAATAATTAAACCCACGAATCCTGCAACTCCCAATAATCCCAGGAAGGCAAAGTGGCTGATCCGGGCACCGGCAATAAATATCATGACCACACATGTCCCCATCATAACGGTTCCCGTACCTAAATCAGGCTGCAGCATTATCATTGCAAAGGCGATAAATGCAAGCCCTAATGAGGGAACAAGTCCTTTTTTAAAGGAGGTGATCAGTTTTTGACGTTCTGAAAGATATTTAGCCAAGAAGGCTATCATCGCGAGCTTCATAAATTCTGACGGCTGGATGGAAAAGGCTCCAACCCCAATCCAGCTCCGTGATCCATTCCTGACATTTCCGATACCGGGAATTAACACTAGTACAAGTAAAACGAAACAGATAATTAAAATTGTTTTTGCCCACGTCCGCCATGTCCAATAGTTAATATTCATAATAAAAAACATCGCGAGAATGCCAAACCCGGCAAACAGGGTTTGTCTTTTGGCAAAGAAAAAAGAATCATTAAATTTATATTCAGCCCATATGGCGCTCGCGCTGTATACCATTATCAGGCCCACTCCCAAGAGTGTAAACGTGACAATCATTAAAATGAAATCCGGAGTTGTTCTTTTTATCGGCACCTATATCCACCTCAAACCACGAGTTTTTAGGGCCATGGTACTTCGAAAATTGCCCAGCTCCAGCGTCCGCTTCTGCTTTTCGATGGACAAGCCCTTATTAAAGCTTATGCACCGCTTCGATAAAAATGTCTCCCCTGACCTCAAAAGTTTTATATTGATCCCAGCTTGCGCATGCAGGAGACAACAGAATGACGTCACCTGATTCGGAATAGGAGTAAGCAGCAGGGACGGCTTTGTCCACATTATCGACACGCACCATATTTTTTATTCCTGCCTCACGGCCGACGCGTTCAAGCTTGGCAGCTGTCTGTCCAAATGTAATGAGAGCTTTGACATTTTTCAAGTATGGAAACAACTCATCAAATTCATTCCCGCGGTCAAGCCCTCCGGCAAGAAGGATCACAGGAGCATCAAATGCCGCCAATGCATTGATGGTAGCTAACATATTAGTTGCTTTTGAGTCGTTATAAAATTTTCTTCCGTTTACTTCAGCTACATATTGAAGACGGTGCCTTACACCATTAAAGGTTTGAAGCACCATTTGGATGGCACTGTTTTCTGCGCCAGATAGTTTTGCTGCAGCCATGGAGGATAAAATATTTTC
The DNA here is from genome assembly GCA_964400595.1 of uncultured Neobacillus sp. Lineage (GTDB taxonomy): Bacteria > Bacillota > Bacilli > Bacillales > Cytobacillaceae > Neobacillus. The sequence continues at coordinate 17,268 of CAYNUT010000008.1, forward strand.
TAAATTATGTACTCCAGGCAGCGCGATTTTTTCGATGGGCATAACTTGTTCATTATTAAAGCAAATCCATCCGTCACGGATATAGGCTCCTTCCCCCAACTCCCGCCTGGTTGAAAAAGGAATGATTTTTGCTTTTGAATGCCGGGCAATATCAAAGGTTTGCTCTTGATCGGCATTAATGATTAAATATTCCAGCTCAGTCTGATTTTTTGTAATATTAGCCTTGGCCCGCCAATACTCCTCCCTTGTCCCGTGGTAATCCAAGTGAGCGTCATAAAGATTAGTGATAATCGCAATTTTCGGGTTAAAAGTTTTAATTCCCATCAGCTGAAACGAAGACAATTCAATTACTATAGTATTTTCTTTGGCAGCTTTTTCAGCCACACCGGAGGCCACTTTACCAATATTACCGGCTATCAGAGGATTTTTGCCGCCTGTTTTTAACATCTCATACACAAGTGTTGTCGTTGTTGTTTTCCCATTTGTCCCAGTGATGGCAATAAACGGGGCTTCAGAGATTTCAAAAGCAAGCTCAACTTCAGTTATGACAGGTATACCTTTTTCTAGAGCTCCTTCAATCATTGGGTTAGTATAAGGAATCCCGGGATTTTTTACAATCAATTCATATCCTTCATCTAAAAGTTCTACTGGATGCTCTCCGCATATCACCTTAATCCCTTGCTCTAAAAGCCCCATTGCCTCTGGATTTTCGGATAACGGCTTTTTATCATTAACTGTAACAAATGCTCCAAGCTTATGTAAAAGAGCAGCAGCGGTCACACCGCTTTTAGCCAGTCCAAGGACGAGTATTTTTTTATGACGGTAAGATTCAATCTGTTTCAATTACAACCACACCTCAATATAAATTCCAATAATTGCAAATAAAAGTCCAACACTCCAAAAAGTAACGACAACCCGCCATTCAGACCAGCCTGCCAATTCGTAGTGATGGTGTAATGGACTCATTCGAAAAATCCGCTTACCCGTCGTTTTAAAGGAAATCACCTGTAAAATAACCGATAACGTTTCGATAACGAATACTCCACCAATAATAATTAACAGAATCTCAAGTTTGGTTAAAATGGCAATAGCAGCTATGGCTCCGCCAAGAGCAAGAGAACCAGTATCCCCCATAAACACTTTTGCAGGGTGAGCGTTGAAAACCAGGAATCCAAGGACTGCACCAACAACGGCAACAGAGAAAACAGCCACTTCAAAATTATTTTGATTCCAGGCTAGAACAGCAAATGCTCCGAAGGCGATAGCCGCGGTGCCTGATACCAGACCATCAAGCCCATCTGTCAGGTTGACGGCATTGGAGAATCCAACCAGCCAGAAAGTAATAAAAAACACATAGAACCAGCCCAAGTCTATTGAATAATCACTAAATGGCAGTTTTATTTCTGTTGATAGTCCAGTATGTTTATAAATGAGATAAAATATTACCGAAATAATGATTTGCCCTAATAGCTTTTGTCTTGATGTCAGCCCTAAATTACGCTTTAGGACCACTTTTATAAAATCATCCAAAAATCCAAGTAAACCAAATCCCAAAGTGACAATAAGCAGCAAATACACCGTTACAGGTATTTGTTCTGAGTATTTCCCAATCATCACAAGCGTTGTAATGACGATAGAAAATAGAATCATGACACCCCCCATTGTAGGAGTTCCGGATTTTTTTTGATGGGATTTTGGCCCCTCCTCACGAATGCTTTGTCCAAATTTCAACCTTCGCAAGAAGGGAATAAAAATCGGAGAAAGTAATACTGATATGAGAAACCCCATTACGATTGTGAAAAAAATAACTTGCTCCTTCATTTTATCCCCTCCTTTCCTGATTATTGACAGCCATCACAGCTTTATCATATGTTTCTTTATTTTTATTAAGACGTTTTTTATTTGAAAATTTATTGTTATTGTTACTCATTTTCTTGTCTATCTCCCCTTGATTGCTTCCTGTGCCACCAGCCGGTCATCAAAATCATGAACAACCCCGCCGATAATTTGATAGGTCTCATGTCCCTTTCCGGCTATTAAAATAACATCCCCGGCAGCTGCCTGGCTGCATGCAGCCTTAATAGCTTCCCTTCGGTCAGGGATTACTCGGTAAGGTATGGCTTGGTTTTGAACCCCGGCCTCCATTTCTGTTAGTATGGCAATTGGGTCTTCACTTCTTGGATTATCTGAAGTAAAAATTGGATTTGTTGCATGCTTGCAGGCTATTTTCGCCATTAATGGCCGCTTCGTCCGGTCCCTGTCACCGCCGCAGCCGACGACAACAAAAATCTTTTTCTTAGCAAATTGTCGAATGGTTTTTAACACATTTTCAAGACTGTCAGGTGTATGAGCGTAGTCGACAATAACGGTAAAATCCTGGCCCGCATTCACAAGCTCGAACCTTCCTGCCACTCCTTTTACACCTTCAACCGAACGGATAATATCAGCTAATGGAATACCTGAAACCAGGGCAGCGGAAATACTTGCGAGAACATTATATACACTGAATTTCCCGACAAGCTGCATATTAACTGGATATTTTTTTTCGCCAATCACCACATTAAATTCAGTACCGGAAGATGTCATCTCAATATTTTCTGCTTGGATATCCGCTTTTTGATTAATTCCATATGTAATTACATGGGCAGCTGTGGCCCTTTTAAACATGTCTGAAGCATGGTCATCGGCATTTAGAATCGCAAATTTCGGTTTATCAAGATGAAAGGTGTTGCCGAGCTGGGCAAACAATAGACCTTTGGCCCGCTGATACTCATCCATTGTTTTATGGTAATCAAGATGGTCTTGTGTTAAATTGGTGAAGACCGCCACATCATAATCACAGCCATGCACCCTGCCCAAATCCAAGGCATGCGAGGAAACCTCCATGACCGCCGCTTCGACATCCTCATCAACCATTTTCCTAAAGGTCTTTTGCAGTGTTAAGCTTTCTGGAGTAGTATTTTTCGTTTCGATGGTCCGGCCGGCAATTTTTGTATACATCGTACCAATAAGCCCGGTTCGCTTTCCTTGGTCTGCAAAAATTTTTTCAACTATGTGACTGGTAGTAGTCTTCCCGTTTGTACCGGTTATGCCAATCAAATGGAGTTTTTTCGTTGGCTGGCCGTAAAATGCATCAGCAAGAACCGCCATCGCTCTGACCGTGTCCTTAACAATGATGACAGGCACTCCTTCAAGCACCAACGGACGTTCGGCCAAGATTGCAGCAGCTCCGCTTTTAACAGCCGATTCAGCAAATTCATGACCATCAACCGTGTATCCTTTAATGCAAATAAATAGGCTCCCTTTTTGCACCTTCCGATTATCATTTTCTATCGAAGTGATCTCCGGATTTTCTCCCTTAAAAGGAATTAATGGCTGCAATGACTCAAGCAGCTCTAATAGTTTCATTTTCACTCAAATCCTCTCATAACTCAAAAACATCTTCCTGAAGTTTGGTGCGAATCCTTCACTTCAGAAAGTTCCATCTTATTTTACATGAAAATAAATCTTTTTGCTATTTTCGTTAGGAAAAAACAGTTTAGGCGGTGGAAAAATTCCGGCCGCCCATTCGAAAGTATTGTTTGATGGCTGTTATTCTCATTTGCCAAAGTAAAGCCTGATTTTAGACCCTTCCTTCACTTTCGTTCCAGGTTCAGGAGATTGTCTGACAACCACATCGCCCTCACCGCTGGCATCCACCATTAGGTTAATCAGCTGCTCCTGCAGTTCACTTTTCGTCATGCCAACAAAATCAGGCAGTTCTAAAAGCGGTATATCTGGCCATTTTATTTTTTTTTCGATTTGATCCTTTCTCGGTTTTACTCCGAGAGCGTTCAAGCCATCCTTCATTATATTTCCGACAATCGGGGCGCTGATAGTTCCCCCGAAGGCCCTGACACCCTTTGGATTATCAACGGCAACATAAACAAC